>NZ_JAAGPN010000002.1:0-116103 GCF_017104805.1 Paraburkholderia sp. Ac-20347
CTGCCGAACGCCCCTTTACCCGTGACAGACGATGACGCGGGAGTTGAAGTCCGGAATAGTCAGGTGAAAACGCAATGTCGTGAAAATCGGCAAGGCGCGACATAATGTTGAGAATCTACTTAGTGCGCATTACGCCTCGATTCACAAGTTTTCCGGCAATCCAGCAATCGGTCCGGCGCGTTGCATCAGCCAGCAGCGTCGGCACCAGACGGATTGCACCGCGGCCCAACGCGCACTAGCTGAGCTTGAAGTGCCGTGCGCCCAGAAACGTGTAGACCCATGCAAGGAGGGCGAGAACGATGACCATCGTTCCGCACATCTCCACTACGATAAAGCGCGATCCCCAGTGAGCGACCATCGGCATGATGACGAGCGGATTGCAGAAGTAGCCGACGAACTGGGCGGTCGTAAATGCCCCCGTACCGAAGCCGCGTCGGGCGAGCGGCAGCGAACGCAGACCCCAACTGACCACGGCGGGCAAGACCACACCGCAGCCCAGACCGTTTACCGCACCACCCAGCGTCAGCATCCAGGGATCGTGCGCGGCACCCATGCAGATAAATCCCGCCCCGAGTACGACCGAGCCCAGTGCAAACTGCTGCGTTACCGGGAGTCGAGGCCCCAGCCACAGGCCAAAGACAATGGTCCCGGCGATGATGCCGAGGCTGTTCAGCGCATACGCCATACCGATCTGCACAGTCGAATGCATACCCAGTTGAACCAGCATGAATGACAGATGGATCGGCACCACCATGAACACGAAGCCAACGCCGAATGCGACCAGACAGATGACAGTGAGCAACGACGGACGGAATTTCGGCTCGTCAACCGGGACGCTACCTTGCACGGCCAGTACGTCAGCCCTGCTTCGAACATCCCACAGAAAGATCTGTACGAGCGGTGCAAGCACGAGAGGCAGCGCATAGGCAGCAAACGGTGCCCGCCAGCCATACACCCCGAGAAATCCGCCCATCAGGTTGAAAATGAAAGCGGAAGTCGACGCTATCGTCACCTGAAGTGATGCGTAACGGTCGCGGCGGGCACCGCTGAAGTAATCACCGATCAACGACGTGCTGAGCGTCATCACGGCGGCTTCCGCAGCACCGACAAGCGCACGACTGCCGATAATGGTGTAGATCGAGTTGAGGTAGAGCGGCGCGGTCCCTGCGATGGCATAGAACAGGAGCGAGAGGACGAGTACGCGCTTCCTCCCGATCCGGTCACTGAGCGCGCCCAGCACTGGTGCCATGACGCCGAGTACCAGATTGGGCATCGTGACCACGACGGGAACCAGCGTAGCAATGCCTCGCACACCGGCGAAATACTGCTGCATCGCCGGTAACACAGGACCGATCACGATCGGCGCCAGTGTTCCGCAAATGACTGTACTGAGAAGAATAAGCGCATGAAAGAAACTTGCTTCGCGCGCCGGGGCGGCAGAACGCCGCTCGGTGAGGGCATGCATCAGGGTGTCTCCGGTCTGGATGTGCACCGCATGCATCCCTTCGCATGACCGGATCTGCGCTGCACGGCTTGTTGTTGACCGAATCATTCCGTCCAACGGGCTTGTGCACAATCAATTTATATCGACGACATCATTTGATCGCGTCGAAAGACCGCCCGGGGGCCCAAGCCTGCTCAAAACGACGGCGACTCCAGCAGGGACACGACACCGGCCTGCTCCTGGAGAACACTGCGCAACCATGTGTGTGCCGGGTCGCCCTCGTTGATCGCATGCCACTGCATCACTTCCACGAGAGGCGGCAAATCCATCGGCAGCGGCAAAACGCGAAGCGGAAGATACCGCGCATAGACACGTGCAAGCCTCCCGGGAACGGTAGCAATCCGGTTGGTCCCGATGACGAGTTGTGACAGCGTATTGAAATTTGTGGTCGTCACTTCGATGGCCCGCGTGACCCCAAGATTAGCCATCATGAATCCCTCAAAGCTCATGCTGCGGCTATCGCCAAAGGTCGCAGCCACATGCCCCAGCCTGCAGAACTGCTCGAGGGTCAGCGACTCTCCGACCACGGTATTGCCTTTCCAGACAATGCAGTTGAACGCCTCCTCGAAGAGCTTCTGCGAGGGCAGATCAGGGTTGGTATACACGCTCGGGTAGATCACCATGTCTACCTCTCCCCGCTCCAGCTGCGCGGGGACGTCATCCGACATGTTGGCAATGTGCAGGCTGATACCCGGCGCTTCCCGCCAGAGCCGGGCCACGACATCGGTCAGCAGCACCGTTGTCAGGTAGTCCGACGTGCGGATCACAAAGTTGCGCCGTGCCTGAGCCGGATCGAACTCGAGCCGCGTTACCACCGTGGACTGTACCTTCAGCAAGATCTCACGCACCGGCTGAGCGAGGCTGCGTCCCAGCGGCGTCAGCTCCATGCGACGGCCGACCTGAACAAGCAGTGGATCGTTGAAATATTCACGCAGCCGCCCAAGCGCGCTGCTCGTTGCCGACGCGCCAATATGCAGACGCTCGCTCGCCCGCGTCACGCTGCGCGTATCAAGCAACGCGTCCAGCGCGACCAGCAGGTTCATGTCGAAGTGGCCCAGTTTCATGCCGGGTACTATTCCGAAACCATCCGATGCCATCAATACGTACTTACACCAAGAATTGATAGTCTCGATATTCAATTGACCCTAGAGTGTCGACATTCCAACGCCTCATCACCACTGCCTGGTGAGGTCTCACCACAGTCGGAGACACCCTGGTATGCGCAACACGATTTCCCCGCCTACGTCGGACTCCCCGCAGCCAACGCGACTCCTTCCGGTCCTCCGGCCTCATCATTTTGGCATCAGCGTGCCCGATCTGGACGCCACCATCTCCTGGTACGACCGCGTTCTCGGTTTCACGCTCGAGAAGCAGGAAGTCATTGAACAGATCCCGGCGCGCATTGCCTTTCTGCGGCGCGATGCCTACCGCATCGAACTCTTCGAGGTCCCTGGTGCAGCACCGCTTCCTGCCGGGCGACGCAAGCCGGACGTGGACCTGCATACCCACGGCAACAAGCATATGTGCTTTGAGGTACCGAACATTCCCGCTGCCGTGGCGGCGTTGCATGCCGAGGGCGTTGACATTGCCATGGTTGACGGCAACCGCATGGCCTACATCCGGGACCCGAACGGCAATCTGATCGAGTTGCTCGAACCCTTTGCCATGGACCGCCAGCCACGCTGACCACGCGTTCCCGCTATCACACTCAGGCATATCTTTTCCATGACGACTTCACGCAATCCGTTAGACGGCTGGCAGGTCAATCGCGGTGACATCAGGATGGTTGGCCAGAACCTGCTGCGTCCCGAATGCATCCTCGCGGAGCCCGATGGCACGCTCTGGACCGCTGACGCCCGCGGAGGCGTCATGCGTATCAGACCCGATGGCACGCAGACGCTGATCGCCCAACAAACGGGAACGTCTGATGTACCAGCCTTGCACGACGCCAAGCAGCTTGTCATGGGCGGCACGCTTCCCAACGGCCTGGCCTTCGACCGCGAGGGGGATATAGTGATCGCGAACTTCGGCACGGACGCCATCGAACTCATGACGCGTGACGGTGCTTCGCGCACGCTGTATGACCACATCGACGGCAAGCCGCTGGGCAAAGCGAATTTCGTGCTCACCGACTCGCGCGGCCGTATATGGTTCACCGTCACCACGCGCC
Organism: Paraburkholderia sp. Ac-20347; assembly: GCF_017104805.1. Classification (NCBI taxonomy): domain Bacteria; kingdom Pseudomonadati; phylum Pseudomonadota; class Betaproteobacteria; order Burkholderiales; family Burkholderiaceae; genus Paraburkholderia; species Paraburkholderia sp. Ac-20347. The sequence continues at coordinate 3,675 of NZ_JAAGPN010000002.1, forward strand.
GGGTCCCCTGGACCCGGTCGATCAACGAGAAGAGTGCCGATGGTTACGTCGGACTGATCGATGAATACGGCATCCGCATCGTCGCGGACGGTTTTGTCGGGACCAACGAAATCCGGCTCGATGCCACCGAGGAATGGCTCTACGTTGTCGAGACGAATGCCCGTCGCATCTCGCGCCTTCGCGTGCAGGACGATGGCTCATTGACGGGCCGCGAGATCTATGGCCCGCAAGATCTGGGCGGGTTTCCCGACGGTTTTGCCTTCGACGTATATGGCAACCTCTGGATCACGCTGATCCTCAACGAAAGGCTGATTGCACTCACACCGCATGGTGAGGTACTCACGCTGCTGGACGACGGAGATCCCGAAGCCATCGCACGCTATGAAGCGCATTACCAGGCCGGCACGACGACGCCCGAACTGATGGGTGCCTGCCGCGGCACCCTCGCTCCGATGATGGCGAGCATCACGTTCGGCGGCCCTGATCTGCACACCGTCTATCTCGGCAGCCTCGGCGGCACCAGCCTCGCAAGCTTCCGCTCGCCCGTTGCCGGGCTGCCGCTCGCACACTGGACGAAACGGGGGGGCGCGTGATTCTCGAAATCGCAAACTTCCGCATCGTGCCAGAAGGCGACCAGGCCTTCGAGGCCCCATACGGCGCGGCCCAGCAATTACTCTCAGCCACGCCCGGCTGCCGAAGCCACAAACTGCAGCGCTGTATCGAGGACACTGCGGAAACCCGGCTACTCATCCATTGGAACAGCGTTGTAGACCACCTGCAGGGGTTCCCGGGCTCGCCGTGTTTCGCGCAATGGCGCGCACTGCTGCAAGCCGTTCTTTGCAGAGGCACCCATCGTCGTGCACTGCGAGCCCGTCATCCTGTGCGCCTGAGCCCGCAATTCCACCAGTTTTCCGCATCCTGGAGTACACCCATATGATCCAGCACGTCAAGACGGGCCAGAGTGCCCAAGTCAAAGCCGATAACAACGCACAGGTGCGCGCCACCGTCGAAAAGATCATCGCCGATATCGAGGCTCGGGGCGAAACCGCAGTGCGCGAATACTCGGAACGCTTCGACAGGTGGAACCCCGAAACCTTCCGCCTCTCGCCACAGGAAATCCAGGCGTGTATCGACGCGCTGCCGGCACAGGCCATCGAAGACATCAAGTTCGCCCAGGCGCAGATCCGCCGCTTTGCGCAGATCCAGCTCCTGTCGCTGCGGGACGTTGAAGTCGAAACGTTGCCAGGCGTGGTGCTTGGCCACCGGAACATCCCCGTCAATTCGGTGGGCTGCTACATTCCCGGCGGCAAATATCCACTACTCGCCTCTGCCCACATGAGCGTGCTGACGGCGAAAGTCGCAGGCGTCAAGCGCGTGATTGCCTGCGCACCACCGTTCGATGGCAGGCCGTCGCCCGAGATCATCGCAGCCATGGCGCTCGCTGGCGCGGATGAAATCTATGTCATGGGCGGCGTACAGGGCGTAGCCGCAATGGCGCTCGGCACCGAACATATCGCCCCGGTAGACATGATCGTCGGCCCTGGCAACGCGTTCGTCGCGGAAGCCAAGCGCCAGCTCTACGGCCGTGTGGGCATCGATCTGTTCGCGGGTCCAACCGAAACGCTCGTGATCTGCGATGACAGCGTCGATGCCGAGCTCGTCGCCGTCGACCTGCTTGGCCAGGCCGAGCACGGTCCGACCTCTCCGGCGTACTGCATTACGACCAGCCGGAAGATCGCCTCCGAGTTGCCCGCCGCCATCGATGCCGTGCTCGCGCGCCTGGACACCGCCCCCGTCGCCCGTGTGGCGTGGCGCGACTACGGTGAGATCATCCTGTGCGATACCGATGAAGAAGCGCTCCAGGAGGCTGAACGCCTGTGCTCCGAACATGTGCAGGTGATGACGCGGGACCCCGACTGGTTCCTGCAGCGCATGACGAACTACGGCGCGCTTTTCCTCGGTCACCGCACCAACGTCTCGTACGGCGACAAGGTGATCGGCACAAATCACACGCTTCCGACGATGGGCGCAGGCCGTTACACGGGAGGGCTGTGGGTCGGCAAGTTCATCAAGACGCACAGTTACCAGCGGATTCTCACCGACGAGGCCTCGGTCGAAATCGGCAAGGTCTGCTCGCGGCTGTGCGCGCTTGAACACTTTTCCGGTCACAAGGAGCAGGCGGATATCCGCGTGCGCCGCCTTGGCAAGCAGGTCTGAGATGACTGCGCACACCGTGACCTGCAGTAACCGCCCTGTCGCCGTCGTCACCGGCGCGACAGGCGGCCTCGGCGCGCAGATCTGCCGCGCACTGGCCGACGCCGGCTTCGCCATCGTTGCCGGCTATCGCAGTTCGGCCGATGCTGCCCAGGCGCTTGTCCGGACACTCGGCGGAACCGGTCATTGTGCGCTTGCGGTGCCTGTAACCGACACTGCGGTGCTCGCTGGACTCTCCGATGCGATCAAAACGCGCTATGGCCGTTGCGACGTCCTCGTGAACTGCGCGGGTACCACCCGTTTCGTCGAACATGCCGATCTCGACGGCCTTGACGACACACTCATCGACGAAATTCTCGCCACGAACGTACGAGGTCCCTTCGCCGCGGTACGTGCACTGCATGCCCTGCTGACGAAGAGCGAGCTACCCGGCGGGGCGGTGGTTATCAACGTCTCATCGATTGCCGCCCGGACCGCGATGGGCAGCAACGTCATGTATTGCGCCTCCAAGGCAGCGCTCGACAACCTCACGAAGTCGCTTGCGCGCGCGCTCGCACCGACCATCCGCGTCGTCTCGGTCTCGCCCGGGCTCGTCGACACCGAATTCGTGAAATCGATGGACGTTGCATGGCGTGATGAACAGGCTGCCCGAACGCCACTCGGACGTCTTGCCCGGCCGGAGGAAGTCGCGGCTGTTGTGGTCACAGCCGTTCGCGACCTGCACTTCACGACCGGATGCGTCTTGCCAGTCGACGGCGGTCGCCCACTCAAATAAACAGAAATAGACATACAGGAGACTGACCCAATGAAACTCGCGTCCCTCAAGTCCGGGTCCCCCGATGGCGAACTCATCGTCGTGTCGCGCGATCTGCGTCGTGCCGTGCACGCAGCGTCCATCGCACCGACGCTGCGCGCGGCGCTCGATAACTGGCAGGCCGCAGCGCCCGCGCTGGACGCGCTCTACGCGGAACTCAACGCGGGCGCGGCGCTGGATGCGTTCCACTTCGATCCTTACGCCTGCGGCGCACCGCTGCCGCGCACGCACCAGTTCATCGATGCATCAGCGTTCCTGAATCACGGGCGCATCATGACACAGGCGTATCACCCAGAAAAAAAGACAGACCCGTCGATCCCGGTGCTGATCCAGCGCCAGGCTGATGATTTCAGGGGCCCTCACGACGAATACCCGTTTCCGGATGAAGCCGATGAGTGCGACTTCGAAGGAGAAATCGGCGCCATCCTCGCCGACACCCCGATGGGTACGCGGGCGGCCGATGCGCTGGCGCAGGTGCGCCTGCTCGTACTCTTCAACGACGTGAGCATGCGGAAGCACCTGTTTCGCGAACTGGGCATGGGTTTTGGTTTCATTCTCGGGAAAACCGCCACTGCGTTCGCGCCCGTCGCTGTCACGCCCGACGAACTGGGCGACGCGTGGCAGGACGGCCGCGTACACCTGGACATGCGCGTGCAGCGCGACGGAACGCTCGTCGGCCATCCGAACGGCCGGGAAATGAGCTTCGGTTTCCACGAACTCATCGAATACATCACGTACAACCGGAACCTGCGCAACGGCATGCTGCTCGGTTCGGGCACGTTTTCCAACGTCGATTACCGCTCAGTCGGTTCCGCATGTCTGGCCGAGCAGCGCGCGATCGAGAAGCTGGAACACGGTGCACCGTCCACGCCGTGGCTGCGCTTCGGCGAGCAGCTGCACTTCGAGATGCGCGGAAGCGATGGGCAATCCATGTTCGGCGCAATCGAGCATCGCTTTGTGCAGGCAAAGCATTTCCGCTGAACGACGGGTACCACCAGAGGCATATGACATGACACATATCGTCGTAACCGGCGCGCAGGGATTCGTCGGCCGTTCGCTCGTGAGACGGCTGCTCGCGCAAGGATTGGCCGGCATCCCGGTGTCGAGGCTCACGTTGCTGGACGTCGCGTTCGATGCACCGCCCGCCGATGCGCGCGTCGTGCAGATCGCAGGCAGCATCGCGGACGAAGAAGTCCGCGCGCATGCGTATTCGCATCCGGTCGACGCGGTATTTCATCTGGCGAGCATTCCGGGCGGCGCAGCCGAAAAGAACTACGCTCTCGGCCGGTCGATCAACCTCGATGCCACACTCGGACTGCTTGAAGATCTCCGCGGCCAGCCGCGCCCGCCACGCTTCGTATTTGCGAGCACGATCGCCGTCTATGGCGAAAAATTGCCCGACACGGTGGACGAGACAACGCTCCCGGCCCCCGTGATGAGCTACGGCGCGCACAAGCTCGCGGGGGAGATCCTGGTATCCGACGCGACGCGTCTTGGCTGGGTGCAGGGCTGCTCGCTGCGACTGCCCGGAGTCGTCGCGCGTCCGGGCGACGGTGCGGGCATGATGTCGGCTTTCATGAGCCAGCTGTTCTGGAAGCTTGCCGTTGGCGAGCCAATCACCATTCCGGTGTCTCCGGAAGGCGTTGCGTGGTGGATTTCGGTGGGCGCATGTGTCGACAACCTGCTTTACGCGGCGACTATCGATACCGCCCGGCTCAATAGTCGTCGCGTCTACCAGATGCCGGTACTGCGACTCACGATTGCCGATGTCGTCGACGCGCTGGCGGCGCGTTTTGGCGACGACTGCAAGGCGCTTGTCCACTACGCCCCCGATCCGTTCATCGAGCGGCTTTTCGCACTGTACCCGCCACTGCTGACGCCGGAAGCAGAGCACATCGGACTGCGCCACGACGGCAGCATTGACCAACTTATCACACGCGCGATGGCCGACTGACGGCAGCGCGAACGATCCAACATGGCGAACTGAAAAAATGAATATCCTGGGACTCGAATTTCTTGTCTTCAGCGTCGACGACATGGCCGGCTCGCGGCAGTATCTGCTCGACTACGGCCTTGCCGAACGCGAATACGACCCGGCGCTGGGTGGCGTATTTACCGCGCTCGACGGTACCGGCCTCATCGTGCGTCCCGACCACTATCCGGGCCTGCCGCCCTCGCCGCCTGGCACCCTCACGCCGGTATTGCGCGAAACCGTCTATGGCGTCGACAACGCCGACACGCTTGCAACCCTGCGCGCCCATCTAGAAGCTGAACGGGACGTATACGCGGATGCCGATGGCACCCTTCACTGCATCGACGACTCTGGTTTCGGCGTTGCGTTCATGGTCACAAAGCGTCGCAACTTCGACGCACGCTACCTGGGATTCAACGTCCCTGGACAGGCCCCCGGCCGCCCGGCAAACGATACGGCCGCCAATCCGGATGAAGTGATCAAGCCGCGCACGCTCTCGCACGTCGTCTATTTCGTTGACGACGTGAAGAAGGCTGAAGCGTTCTACGCGCGACTGGGCTTCAAAGTCGTTGACCGGTTCAGGCACCTTGGCCCGTTCATGCGGCCTTCGGGGACGACCGACCACCACACACTCTTCCTGATCCAGAGTCAGAGTGCGCACATGGTGGGGTGCAATCATTTCACCTTTCACCTCGGCTCAGGCGGCGAGGTCCTCCAGCATGGCTGGAATTTCGTACAGAAGGGATACAAGAGCTTCTGGGGGCCGGGCCGACATGTCCTTGGCGGCAACTTCTTCTGGTACTTCAACAGCCCGTTCGGGGCGACGATGGAGTTCGACGCGGACATGGACCTGCACGACGACAACTGGGTGCCGCGCTTGCTGGATCCTGGCGCAGAAAACTCGCAGATTTTCCTGTTCGATGCCTGCAATAAATGGGCTCCGGGGGAATGAGCAGGAGGCACCACACCGAGGAACAGTTGCTGTGCACGCTGGCCTCCCTCCCTGATGGTCACTCCCGCGGCATGTTGCGCGAAGGTACAGACGACCGGCTCTGCGTGATCCGTCAAGGCGATCAGGTACTCGTGTGGCTCAACGATTGTCCGCACGAACACCGGCCGATGGAATACCGGCAGGACCGGTTTCTCTCGGGAGATGGGCAGCACATCGTGTGCTATGCCCATTCGGCACACTTCGACATACGTACTGGTGAGTGCTTCGCGGGACCCTGTATTGGTCAACACCTGACGAAAGTGTCGGCCCGCGTAGAGGACGGCAACGTGTGGATTCCGGCGGAACTGCCCTCCGTCTTTGACTGACGCAACCAAGCAATACGGAGACGCATCATGGCACAGATCGGCAGGACACTCGTGATCGGTGGAGGCATCGGCGGCATGTGCGCGGCGATCCTGCTACGCCGGCAAGGCATTGCCGTCGATCTGGTCGAAACCAATCCTCAATGGGCGCCTGACGGCGCCGGCATCACCATCAGCGGACCCACACTGCGCAGCCTTCGCGACGTGGGCGTGGTCGATGAAGTGTTGAGGCATGGCGGCTGGTGGAACGCCATCGATGTTTGTGACAGGGACGGAAACATCGACGTCACGGTACCCGTCGTACCTGCCATCGGCGCCGAAGATCTTCCCGGCGGTGCCGGTATTATGCGCTCCGCACTCGCCGGCATTCTCGGCAAGGCCACCCGGAACGCTGGGGTCAACATTCGACTCGGCCTGAGCTTCGAACAGCTCGACCAGGATGAAAGCGGCGTCGACGTGCTGTTCACCGACGGCAGCGCGAGCCGCTTTGATCTGGTCATCGGTGCGGACGGCATCCACTCGGCCGTGCGACGACACATGATGCCCGACTTCACAGGTTCCCGGTTCACAGGCCAGGGATCGTGGCGGGCAGTCATGCCACGTTACCGCCGGAATTCAACCATCTATATGGGAGAGACGGCCAAAGCTGGCATGAACCCGATCAGCGAGACCGAATGCTATCTGTTCGTGCTCGACAGGCGTGACAACATGAATTTCATCGAACCTGCGCACTGGCAGAAGGAGCTGGCCAGGTTGCTTGCAGAATTCGGCGGTGTGGTGGGTCAGTTCCGGGACGGTCTGCTTGACGGGTCGATCCGCCATCCACGCATCCTGTACCGACCGCTTTCCTCCCACCTGATCGCCGGCCCCTGGCACCGCGGACGTATCGCGCTACTCGGTGATGCGGTACACGCCACGACACCGCATCTGGCGTCTGGCGCAGGCATTGCCATCGAGGGGGCCCTCGTCCTGGCCGAAGAACTGGAACGACGGCCTTCGCTCGAAGATGCACTTGCCGCCTATGCGGACCGTCACCGTGACAGGGCAAGCCTCGTGGTCGATGCGTCCTGTCGACTCGGCGAGCTTGAGCGCGAACGGGGACCTCGTGACGAGTACACCCGCGTCATGGTCGAGGCACAACAGGCTTTGCGAGCCCCCATGTAACCCCTCCTTTCCTGATTACGGAAGACACCCACATGACCACACGCACCGATACGCGCCCGCGCGTTGCCGTCGTCACCGGCGCTGCAGGCGGCCTGGGCGAAGCCTTCGCGGCACAACTCGCGGCCAGCGGACATGAACTTGTGCTGACCGATCGCGAACCGTGTAACGCCCTCGTCGGGCGCATCCGTCAGGATGGCGGTCGCGCCTGCACTCTCGCCTGCAACCTTGATGTCCCCGACGAAGTCGAGCAGTTTGCGAGCCGCGTGCTTGAGGAGTATCAAACCATCGACGTCCTCGTCAATAACGCCGCGTACATGCCGCATGCAAATCTGGCCGACATCAGCGCGCAGCTCTGGCGACAGATCATGGCCGTCAACGTGGATGCCCCATTTCTGCTCGCGCAAACCTTCGCGCACGGAATGATCCGGCAGCGATGGGGCCGCATCGTCAACCTCGCATCCAGCTCGGTCTGGGGGCCTCCATCCGGAATGACGGCCTACGCCAGCAGCAAGATGGCCGTAATCGGGCTGACCCGCGCGCTCGCGTCGGAACTCGGCGCGCATGGCATCACCGTCAACGCCATTTCACCCGGCCTCACCCGTCACGCCGGCAGCGCAGCCCACGTGCCACCGGCCCACTTTGAAGCCGTCCGGATGCGGCAATTCATTCCGCGAACCGAGACGCCCGACGATCTCACAGCCGCGCTGGCGTTTCTGGTATCCGACGCTGCTGCGTTCATCACTGGCCAGGTGATCAATATCGATGGCGGTGGCTTCGGATTTTAGCGCGGCACTCGCAACCGCACATTGCTTCATTCAACATCAAAAGGAATCAGACCAATGACCCAGGCCATTCATCCGCCGGTGTTTGTCTCCGGCAACGCAGCCCGGGAAGTGTTTCGATGGGAAGACGCCATCCGGGCACTCCAGAAGACCTACAGCCTGCCGCTCAGGGCGGCTGCAACGCCTCCACGCACGATCGCACGCGCGGAGGGGACCTGGTTGCGCACGCTTCCGGCCATTCCGCCCGGCAGCCGTTTTTACGGCGCGAAACTCATGGGCATGGCCGCCCGTTCGTCGACCCCGGGCGTTGAATATGTGGTGGTGCTCTACGATCACGAAACCAGTCGCATCGCGGCCTTCGTCGACGCTAACCAGATCACCGGATTCCGTACCGCGGCAACTTCAGCAGCCGCGCTCGACCGTCTTGCGCCGCACCGCCCTGCCCGCCTTGCCGTGCTCGGCAGCGGACTGGAGGCATCGATGCACGCGCGAGCCTTCGCAGCCGTTCGGGAATTCTCCGAAGTTGTCGTCTTCAGTCCGTCCGAAGATCGCCGTCACGCGTTCGCCGAAGCCGTGACGCAGGATCTCGCCGTGCCGGCCAGAACGGCCGCGAGCGCGGAAGAAGCCGTCGAAGGTGCGGATATCGTGCTGGGAGCGGCCCGTTCGCGAGACGAGCAGCCGATCCTCTATGGCAACTGGCTGAAATCAGGCAGCCTTGTCATGTCGATCGGCTCAACCGTTCCGGAGCAGCGCGAGATCGATATCTCGGTCGTTGAACGCAGCGATCTGATTGTCGGCGACATGCTCGAGGAAGTTCTCGAACAGACCGGTGACATGATCGCGGCGAGCCACGCAGGCATTGATTTCCACCATAAGGCGATCAGTCTGGCAGACCTGATGAGCGGCGTGCATGACGAACGGGTCAAGGCCGCGTCTGCACCGTTGTTCAAGTCGGTAGGTGGTGGCCTCCAGGACGTCGTCGTGGCCGAACTCATTCTGACCAAAGCGCTTGAGGCAGGACTCGCCACACCGCTGCCGGTCGCCTTTGAAACCAAACACTGAAACAGGGAGATTTACCATGGCCAGATATCACCGTAACGAGGCCCGCGAATGGGCACGCGAACATCTCGTGGGTGTTGCCAATGTCGTCATCCCCACGATGACGTCCGATTTCCAACGCCTCAACGAGAAAGCGATCCGTCATGACGTGGAAACCACGATCGGTCACGGTTTTGCCGGCGCGCTCGCGTGCTCGGAAGTTGCAATCACGCCCGATGAATACGAACAGTTCACGCGAACCATGGTTGAGCAGGCCAATGGCCGGATCTTCATTGTCCATCAGGCTGTCTTCAACACGCTCGAAGACAATATCGCGGCCGTAAAGCGTGCGGAAGCCGCCGGCGCCGAACTCGTCCTGCTCGGTTACCCGCCGTTCTTCTATCCGAAGTCGTACGAAGAGGTCTACGATTACACTCGCGCGCTGTGCGACGCGACGAATCTCGCCGTCATGATCTTCCCGTTGCCGAGCTGGGGCTTCTCACGACTGCATCCGTCGGATCTTCCGCTGCCCCTGCTGCGCAGGCTGGTCGACGATTGCCCGAACGTCGTCGCGATCAAGGCGGAAGGCGGGATGCCGCACATCATGGCAGCCATCGAGGTGCATCGCGCGTTTCATAAGGAAGTCGTGATCTCGATGCCGATCGAATGGGAATACATCCCGCTCGCCCAGATCATCCCGGTGCAGTTCTGCGGGACGAACTTCTCGGCCTACTACGGCCCGGTGCTACCGAAGATCTTCAACCTCATCAAGGAGGGTAAGTATAACGAAGCGACCGACTGGTTCTACAAGCTCGATCCCGCGCGCAAGGCGTTCAACAGCGTGCCACAGGCCTCTAACGGGCTGATCAACCGGGTAATGTGGAAATACGAAGCTTGGCTGCAGGGCTATAACGGCGGCCCGCTGCGTCACCCGACCGCGCGCATCTATTCGCGCGACATGGCCGCGTTACGGCGAGGTCAGGAAGCCGCCGGATTGAATCCGACGAGCGATCCCGACGAAGCGTTCTTCATCGGCCGTCATCCGGACTGAGGCCTGCCATCATGAGCCAACCTGTTCTCCTTCCACTCAAAGACCCGACGCTGCTGCGTCAGGCAATTCTCATCAACGGCGAGTGGGTTCAAGCCGATAGCGGCCAGACGCTCGAGGTCCGCAATCCTGCCAGCGGCGAGCTGGTCGCCCGCGTACCGAACGCCGGGGCGGCGGAAACCCAGCGCGCAATCGCCGCAGCGGAGTCGGCGATGCAGAGCTGGCGCAAGACGCTTCCGAAGCACCGAGCCAAGGTGCTGCGCACGCTCTACGACCTGATGTTCGAACACATCGATGACCTCGCGCTCATCATGACCGCCGAGCAGGGCAAGCCGCTCGCCGAAGCACGCGGCGAGATCCTGTATGCCGCCGGCTTCATCGAATGGTTTGCCGAAGAGGCCAAGCGAGTGTACGGCGACATCATTCCGCACAATATCGACGGCCGCCGCATTCTCGTGCAGAAGGCACCGATCGGCGTGTTTGCCGCGATCACGCCGTGGAACTTTCCATCAGCGATGATCACCCGTAAAGCTGGTCCCGGCTGGGCAGCGGGCTGTGCCGGTGTCATCAAGCCCGCCAGCCAGACGCCCTTGTCCGCGCTGGCGCTTGGTGTCCTCGCGGAGCGCGCGGGCCTTCCCCGTGGGGTCTGCAACATCGTGACCGGATCAGCGCGCGTCATCGGCGGCGAACTGACCTCAAACGAAAAGGTGCGCAAGCTGTCGTTCACCGGATCGACCGAGGTCGGCTCCCAACTGCTCGCACAATGCGCGCCGACGATCAAGAAGACCAGCATGGAACTGGGCGGTAACGCACCGTTCATTGTCTTCGACGATGCCGATCTCGACGCCGCGGTCAGGGGTGCCGTCGCCGCAAAATATCGGAATACCGGCCAGGCATGCATCGCAGCCAATCGGTTCCTCGTGCAGTCCAGCATCTACGATGCGTTCGCACAGCGCCTCGCCGCGGAAACGGGGCGCCTGAAGGTCGGCAACGGACTCGACGACGGCGTGATGCAGGGTCCGCTCATCAACGAGGAGGCCGTCCTCAAGGTCGAGGAGCACATTGCCGATGCCGTGTCGCGCGGTGCGAAGATTGCGGCTGGGGGGCGGCGTCATACACTCGGTGGCTCGTTCTTCGAGCCGACCGTGCTCACGGATGTACCGTGCGACGCGCAGATCTTCCACGATGAAACGTTCGGCCCGGTGGCTCCGCTGTTCCGGTTCGATACGGAAGAAGACGCCATCGCATTGGCCAACGATACGCCATTCGGTCTAGCCAGTTATGTTTACACTCGCGACGTGGGTCGCATCTTCCGGGTCACGGAAAGTCTCGAATTCGGGATGGTGGGCGTCAACGAAGGACTGATCTCCACGGAGGTCGCGCCCTTTGGCGGCATGAAGGCGTCGGGACTGGGCCGCGAAGGATCCAAATACGGCATCGACGAATACATCGAGATCAAATACGTCGCTTTGGGCGGCGTCTGATATCACGTAACACAATACAAGGCATGATTTAAACGGGCGCAGCCGGGCCTACGATATCGCCCCGTCAGGGCGGTACCATGCGCCGCGCCCGAACATGCCATATCCAGGAGAACGTAAGGTGAAGACAAAGTCCATTGTCTGGACTGCCCCGGGTAAGGTCGAGTTGCAGAACGTCGAAATCGGTCAGCCCGGTCACGGCGAAGTGCTCATCGAGAACGTCATCAGTACGGTGAGCCCGGGAACGGAGGCCGAATGGCTTTCCAGCGACGAGTCCCATCGGGTGCTCCAGACGACATTTCCGTTCGTCCCCGGGTACTCCCGGACGGGATATGTGGCGGCCGTGGGACAGGGCGTTGCAGACCTGAAACCCGGTGCTCGCGTCGTCTCGGGTTTCGATAATCAGGGACGCCCAATTGGCGCCCATGCTGCATACTCCCTGGCGCGCGCCGTAGACATCGATGTCATTCCGGATAACGTATCGTTCGAGCAGGCCGCCTTGTTCATCCTCGGCCAGACTGCGGCGATGATGGTAAAGCTCGCTGGTGTCGGACTGTCCGACTCCATCGGGATTGTCGGTCAAGGCCCGATCGGCAATCTGGCGGTCCAGTTTGCCCGGGCCTGTGGTGCATCGCCTGTCATCGCCCTCGACCTCGTCGAAGTGCGCCGCGAGGCAGCGATCTTGGCTGGGGCAACGGAAGTACTTGACCCCACCGATCAAACCGCCCTTGACGCATTCCTCGACCGGACAGGCGGACTGCCGAAGGTCATCGATCTGTCCGGCCACCCATCGGGAACAAATACCGCGCTGCGTCTCGCCGGGCCGCAGGCCACGGTGGTGTTTTCGACAGGATATGGCGGATTCATGAACCTGGACTATGACGCGATTTTCTCCAAAGGACTTTGCATCATTGGCGGCTACGTGAATGCCCAGCCGAAGCTGGCCCGCCAAAGTACGCAGACCTATCTTCGTCTGGCAGGAGAACGAACAGTCAATACCGAATATCTGCTGGACGCCCCATTCTCCCCAGAAGACGCCCCGGAAGTCTATCGCCGCGTCCTGGCGCAGGACAGAACGCTCAAAGCCCCCGTCTTTCGTTGGCGAGAAAACTGAATTCCGGATATCCAGGTTCCTGATGCAACATCGACTCAAGTCCACCTGATATCAGAATTGAAGGCTATCACCGTGGTAACTGCTGGAGGCCGATACCTCCGCCGCAATCGCGAGATTCAATGGCGCAAATAGATATCTACGCAGGTCACGCAAACCTCGCTAAATAACGAGTCCTCCCGGGAAGCGCAGCATAAGGCCGGACTAGTTGTTTTTCTTCCCGGAGACTCAAAACACGAAGGACAGATCGCTGAAGGGATCGACCTCCGTAGTCCATCCTGAACAATCCGTGGAGCCTTAAGCGGCGGGGGTTGCCGATAGAAATCGTGTTGTTGGAATTGCAGAGGCCTGGCATATTACTGCGTGAAGCCTGCCAATTCTGACGAGGTTCAGATGGGTCCAAAGGCACCTGTAGCGGAGAAGGACCTGTTCCGGCATCCGCTGCGAGAACAGGTCGAGCTCAAGCACCCGCTGGTACGCCTGGCCGAGCTGATCAACTGGGAACGGCTCGGCGCTTCGATGAGCGCGAGCTTTGTCTCGGCTAAAGGCAGACCAGCGACATCACGCGACTGATCGCTGGACTGCTGTATCTGCAGCACGCCTTCGACCTGTCCGACGAGGATGTCGTGTGGCAATGGGTGGAGAACCCTTACTGGCAGGTTTTTACGGGCGAGACGTATCTGCAGACCGAACCGCCGATCGATCCATCGAGTCTGACGCGGTGGCGCAAACGGCTAGGCGAAGCCGGCGTCGAGGAACTGCTCGCCGAGACGATCGAGGTGGCGAAGCGTGCCGGCGTGATCAAGGCGTCGAGCGCGAAGCGGATCATCGTCGATACAACTGTGATGCCAAAGGCGATTGCACATCCGACTGACTCGCGGCTGCTGGAGCGTTGTCGCGAACATCTGGTGAAGGCCGCCACGCGGCACGGCCTGAAACTGCGGCAGAACTACAACCGCGAGGCACCGCGCCTGGCCACGCAGATCGACCGCTACGCACATGCGAAGCAATACCGGCGGATCGGAAAGGCGCTGCGTACCCTGCGCTCGCGCGTGAGTCGGGTCATGCGCGATGTCGAGCGGCAACTCGGCGCGGTAGTTGACGGCAAACGGGCGGAGCTGCAGGAACTAATCGCCCGAACCAGACGGATCCTGACGCAGAAGACGAAGGACAAAAACAAGCTGTATGCGCTGCACACACCGGAAGTCGAGTGTCTGGCGAAAGGAAAGGCGCGAACGCCGTACGAATTCGGTGTGAAGGTTTCGATCACGACCACGCACCGTGAAGGACTGGTCGTAGGCGCGCGTTCGATGCCGGGCAATCCGTACGATGGTCATACCCTAGAAGAAGCGCTGGAGCAGGCGGCGATTCTCAGTGACGTCAAACCGGAAATCGCCACCGTCGATCGTGGCTGTCGGGGCGCCGAACCGGATGGCGTCAAGGTCTACCACCCCGGCCTGCGGCGCGGCATAACGCGAACGCTGCGCGCCATGATCCGCCGGCGCAGCGCGATCGAGCCAGCGATCGGTCATATGAAGGCAGATGGCAAACTCGACAGGAACTGGCTGAAGGGAACGCTGGACGATGCGATCAATGCCGTGCTTTGTGGCGCCGGCTACAACCTGCGCATGATTCTCAGGATGCTGCGGCGTTTTTACGTCCTTGTGCTCCTGTCGCTGTTAAACCGCTTCGCGGCTTCGGCATTGGCAGCGTGAGCCGGCCGACGCCGAAAACGAATTATTCAGACCGGACTCCTTAAGAAGGCGATCGACCGCAAAAGTTCAAGCTTCAGGTCCATCGGACTGAGGGTGCCCCCGCAGTCGGGCAATGCGTGAGCGCATTATCGTCGACCATACGGGCGACCCATACCCGCGAGAAGAGTACTACGTCTCCACGTCGCTGCCACTTCCCACCGGCGTGCTTCCCCGCTCGCCGTCACTACAAGAGTGCCGCTAACGAAGAAGATCACTAGCTTCCGACAAATGAGTGCAGCCGCGGCCGCGCTGAACTCACTGGGACGGGCGCATTGCCTTCCTCGCAAACGCCCGTCTCCCATGCATGCTCAAGTGCGCGTGATCTGCGGCAGTGGCTCAATCGGCGGGCGGCCCGATTTCACCCACGCTTCGTAGTCTGTGTACGCCTGCGGGCTCGGCGGGTACACCCCCCACAGTGCATCCCCGGACGCGATCCGCATCGCCAGATAGTGCTCGATATCGTCCTGCTTTTCACAGATGTCCGCCATCTCGACGGCAAGATGCGCAGGCACCACTGTCAGACCGTCCGCATCACCGACGATCACGTCGCCTGGATACACCGCCACACCCGCACAACCGATCGGCACCTGCAGATCGGCGACATGGTGATACGAAATGCGCGTAGTCGCCGTAACTTCACGCGCGTAAGCCGGTAATGCCATCTGTGCGATCTCGCTACCGTCGCGCAGCGCGCCGTCGGTGACGATCGCTCGCGCACCGCGCGCCAGCAGGCGTGTCACGAGAATATTGCCCGCTGACGCGGCACGCGGATCGTCACGACTGTCGATCACGAGCACATCGCCTTCGCAAACCTGTTCGATGCCCTGCCATTGCAGGTTGTCGCCGTTGGGCCGCGTCGTCATCGTGCCGTAGGTATCGATGTCTTCGCGTGCGGGAATGAAGCGCATCGTGAACGCGCGGCCCGCGAACGGCTTCACCTGATGATTGAGCGCGCGCAGCCCGACGAGAGCCGGCTGGCGAAAGCCACGCTTAAAGAGCTGCGTCGTCAGCGAACCACTGCTGACTTTCGCGAGGCGTGCGAGTGTCTCGTCGCTGACCTGAATGGCGCGATCGACTGCGTGGTCCAGGCCCTCCGCATAGGCGTGCAATGTCATCTGAAATCCTCATATCCGTCGTTTAGGTAGACTCCAGTCCCATATTCTGGAACTGGCGGAGCTCGACCGCTCCATTAACGACGATCCTACTGCTAAAGTTGCGAACGTCAGCTGCCCACAGACGGGCCGATCACCAGCGAATTCCAAAAGGTGGAAATATGACGGCAGGAGACGGAACCGCAGCGCTGGCAAAGGCCCTGACGGTGCTCGATATGGTCGGTGCAACGCCCCACGGGCTCACCAATGCAGACCTGCTCGCACGTGCAGGTCTGCCGAAAACCACGCTCTATCGCATCCTCGCGACGCTGATCGAACACGGCCTGCTGCGCCGCGATCCGACGCACCGCGTGTACCGGCTTGGATTCCGGTATCTGGAACTGGTGCGCAACTCGTACCTGATGCCAGACCTCGTCGCGGCCGCTGCACCCGAGTTGCGCACGCTGCGCGATCTCACGGGCGAAACCACGTATCTCGCGGCGCTCGACGGCAGCGACGTGATCTCACTCGAACGCTGCGACGGCGCGCATTCGCAGCGCTCGTCGGCAGCACTCGGCCGCAGCAAGCCGGTCTATTGCACGGGCCAGGGCAAGGCGATCCTGTCGTGCATGCCGCGCGACGACCGCGACACGCTGCTGCGCGGCGTCACGATGACGGCGCTCACGCCGCGCACGATCACCGACCGCCGGCGGCTGCAGGTGGAACTGCGCATCACGGCTGCGCGCGGTTACGCGATCGACGACGAGGAAATCGTGCTGGGCGTACGCTGCGTCGCGGCGCCGATCCTCGACCGCGAGGGCCGCGTGCGCGGTGCACTGAGCGTCGCGGGCCCCGCATGGCGGATGTCGCTCGCGCGGCTCGAACTGCTCGGGCCGGAACTGGTCGAAGCGGCGCGCCGGGTGGGCGCGCAACTGCAGACGGCGAGCCGCGGCAGCGACGCCGACGAGGTCGCGCCCGCCAGCACGTCATGGGCGTTTCATGGCGCGTTTCCCGTGTGGTGGCCGGCACGCGGCACGCTGTTCTGGGCGGACACGCTTGCACCAGCCGTGCGCGCATGCACGCATACCCCAGGCGACACCGGCAGCCACGACCGCATTGTCTGCCAGCTCGACGCGCCCATTACCGGGCTGCAGTTGCGGCCGGAAGGACTGCTGGTCGCGCAGGTCGGCCGTCATCTCGTACTCGGCGTTGACGATACCCTCACCACGTACGAAGGCACAAGCATCTGGAACGATCCGGACATCACGCTGCTCGGCATCGATCCGTCCGGCTATAGCTGGGCGTGGTTCAAACACGGCACACATGGGCAGCTCGGCTTCGTCAACGACGCACAGCGCTTCGAGGCCGTGTGGAAATTCAGCGAGACGATCGACTCGCTCACGTGGTCGGCCGATGGCACCGAAGCGTATGCCGCGGCCTCGTCGTCGGGCACGCTGTACATGCTGAAGCGTGGCTCGTCGAGCGTGCGCCGGTTCGCGTCGATGCCGCCCGGTTCGGGCCGGCTGTCGGCCGTTGCGCTCGACGACAGCGGTGGCATCTGGGCCGCGTTGCGCGACGGCTGGAGCCTGATGCGCTTCAGCGCCGACGGTGCGCTCGAGCGCATCGTCAGCCTGCCGGTCGCCGCGCCGACGGGCCTCGCGTTCGTCCCAGCCGACAGCGGACGCGCGACGCTTTATGTGACCAGCGACCGCAATCACCAGCCGATCGAATCGCTCGCCAGCGCACCGTTGTCGGGCCACCTGCTGCGCCTGCGGTTCGACGCCTGAGTGCCTGCTTCACCGCATCCATTCGCAGGAGCTTCCTGATGAACGACCTGTCGCGCGTCGTGCTCAGCAACGGCGCGCTCGAAGCCGAGATCGCACCGCATCTCGGCGCTCGCCTCTGCCGGTTCACGGCGGGCGGCAATCCCAGCTCGCGCACTAACGATTTAGAACTCGTCGTGCCACTACACGCGTGGGATGCCCCCGAACATGGCTGGCCGAAAGCCGGCGCCTACCCGCTGATTCCGTATTCGAACCGTATCGCCGACGCCCGTCTCTCGTTCGACGGAACGGAGCACGCACTTGAGCCTCACCCGCTCGATCCGCCAAACACGCTGCATGGCCATGCACAGCGCCGCGCGTGGCGCGTGCTCGCGAGCGATTCTTACCGCGCGGAACTGCTGCTCAGCGAGGCCGCGACGTCGCACTGGCCGTGGCCGTTCGACGCATGCATCACATTCACGCTGCGCGCGCGTGCGCTCGACGTGTCGTTCGAGTTGTCCAACACCGGCTCGCAACCGATGCCCGCTGGCCTCGGCTGGCATCCGTTTCTCGCCACCGACGCGCACACCTGCATCCACTTCGCCGCGCGCCGCCGCTGGGAACTCGATGAGCGCCTCCTGCCAACAGGAAGCAGCAGCGTCGCAGAACAGCCCTACATCCTGACGCCGCGAGACTGGCAAACCCACGACTGCGCGATCTATGCGAGCGAATGGAACGGCGCCGCCCGCATCGAACGACGCACGGGCACGCTGCACATGACAGCCGACGGCCCACTCACGCACCTCGTCGTGTACGCGCCGCGCGGCGGCGCGCTGTGCTGTGTGGAACCGGTCAGCCACCTCGCGAATGGCTTCAATCTCGCGGCGCGTGGCGTCGAAGGCACGGGCACCCATGTGCTGGCGCCGGGCGAGCGCTGGCAGGCGCGCGTCACGCTTGGCTGGGAACCGGCGCGATGACGGAGCCGGTTCCAGTATCTGGAAATGCACGGCTCGCGCGGGCTCCGGCAACGGCCCGTCTCAGCCCGCAGGCTCCTACACTGGCGCTCAGCGTTTCAACTGTCATTCATGCACCCGGCACCCGCACGGCCTGACCGCGCAGCTCACATCAGGAGGCAAGCGACCCCATGACCCCAACCGATTCGAACCGCGACACGCGCAACACCAGCGACGACACGCAGAGCCAGGCCGCCCGCTATGCCGCGCTGATCCGCCGTTACTTCGACGCCTGCAACGAAGCCGATTTCGACAAGCTGGTGTCGTGCTTCACGCCCGACGCGGTGCACTACTTCCCGGCCGGCCTGCCCGACATTCCGTGGCGCGGCGCCGAAACCATTGCACGCAAATGGCAATGGTGCGTGGCCGAACTGGGTTCGCAATGGACGATCGAGAAGATCCTCGTGTCGCACGATTCGGATGAAGCGGTGATCGAGTGGACGCACTGGAAGTCGAAGCCCGGCACCGCACTGCGCGGCGACGAGTGGTACGTGTTCGACCGTGAGACCTGCCGGATCAGGGAGATCCGCGCGTACTACGCGTCGCCGGCAGACCGTGGCGTGGCGATCAACGAGCTGGTCGACTTCGACTACGCCGCGCGCGGCTATCACCTCGACGCGAAAAGCAACGTCGCAGCGGAGCCGCAATCGTGAGCAATGCAACGTATCCCAACTCGCCCTCGCAGCAGCACGACGCGCCGCGCGCGTTTCCCGCCATCGATGCCGCTGTCGCGCGCGCAGCCGATGCGCAGGCGCACTACGGCACGGCACCGCACGCAACCCGTAGTGCGCTGCTGCGCGGCCTCGCCGCCGCGCTCGCAGCCGACGCCGCCGCACTCGTCGCGCTGGCCAACGACGAAACGTCGCTCGGCACGACGCGCCTGACCGGCGAACTAGTTCGCACCGCGTTCCAGTTGCGCGGGTTTGCGGAACGTGTCGAGGCGGGCGCCGCGGCGCACACTATCGACGATGCTGCTGTGCCAGGGGCACCGCCTGCGGGCCGTCCGCGTCTCACGCGCGTGCTCGCACCGCTCGGGCCGGTCGCGATGTTCTCGGCCAGCAATTTCCCGTTCGCGTTTTCTGTGCTGGGCGGCGACACGGCGTCCGCGCTCGCGGCCGGCTGCACCGTGGTCGTCAAACCGCACTCCGGGCATCCGCAGTTGTCGCACCGCGTGCATGCGCTGGCTGAACGCGTGTTGCGCGAACAGGGCCTGCCCGAAGGCGTGATCGCCTTTGTCGGCCAGGCCACGCGTGATGCCGCCACGTATCTGGTCGGTCACGCCGACATCAGCGCCGTCGCGTTTACTGGTTCGTATCAGGGCGGCGTCGCGCTGTGGCGTGCAGCGAACGCGCGCCCTCGCCCGATTCCGTTTTACGGCGAACTCGGCTCGATCAATCCGCTCGTCGTGCTGCCCGCAGCGCTCGCAGATGGCGTCGACGCACCGGCCACTGCGCTCGCTGCATCGATCGCGCTCGGCTGCGGCCAGTTCTGCACGAGCCCCGGCCTCATCGTGATCCGCGACGATGCCGAAGGTGAACGCTTCGCCGCTGCGCTCGCGCAGGCACTTAAAGCACAGAAACCGCACGCGATGCTCACGGCAGCCATGCGTCAGGGCTTCGAACACGCGTCCGCACGCATCGGCGCGCAACCAGGCATCCGCACGCGGCTCGCACCATCGTCCACCGACGGCGAAGCACCGGCACCGCGGCTCTACGAAACCGATGCAGCCAGCCTGATCGCCAACCCCGTGCTGCGCGAAGAGATGTTCGGCCCCGCCGCGCTGCTCGTCAACGTGCGCGACGCCGATGACACGCTGGCCGTGCTCGCCGCGGTCGAAGGCTCGCTGACCGTCACGCTGTGGGGCGCCGACACCGATACGCCCGAGCATCGCGCGCTCGCCGCCGCTGCGCAGCGGATCGCCGGACGCGTGCTGTTCGGCGGCCTGCCGACCGGCGTCGCCGTGTGCGACGCGCAGCAGCACGGCGGCCCGTGGCCTGCATCGACGCAGCCGCAGACCACCTCGGTCGGCTACACGGCAATCGAGCGCTTCCTGCGCCCCGTCGCATTGCAGGACGCACCGCAGTGGGCCATCGCCGCGAACACCGGGGGGATCGTGTCATGATGCAGCATGTCGTGATGTTTCGACGCCTGCCGCAGGTCGCGGAAGATGCGCTGCGCGAAGCTGCGCTCGTCGAGCGGATGCGCAATCTCGATCGCGAGATCGACTTCATTCGCGGCTGGCGCGTATCCGCCAACGAACTCGCCCGGCCGATCTGCTGGGACTATCTGCTCGAAGCCAGTTTCGACGATGCCGCCGCAGTGGAACGGTACCTGCCGCATCCTGCGCATCAGGCGCTGATTGCCGACCTGAAGACTTACTTCGAGTGGGTCGCCTGCGACTACACGCGATGACAACCGAACCCGTTTCAACGATGAAGACCCTTCTTGTGACCGGCGCGGCCGGCGGCGTCGCGACCCGCGTGCGCCCGTGGCTGCGCGAACACTACCGCCTGCGCCTGCTCGACCGGCGCGAACCCGCCGGTCTCGCGGCCAGTGAAACAGCCCTGGTGGGCGACATCACCGACCGCGAGACGGTGCGCCGCGCCGCCGAAGGCGTGGACGGCATCCTGCATCTGGCCTGCGCGTACAGCTTCGACATCGACTTCGAAGCGACGCTCGATGCCAACTATCGCGCGCAGCTCTATCTGCTCGACGCGTGCCGTGAATACGGCATCGGCCGCTTCGTGTTCGCGAGCAGCCATCACGTGCTTGGCCAGCATCGTGTGGATGGCTTCGCCGGCGATGCCGCGCCTGTCGCGCCCGATGGTTTCTACGCGCTCAGCAAGGTGTTCGGCGAAGGCGCCTGCGCGCTCTACGCGCATCGTCATGGCATCAAGGCGCTGTCGATCCGCATCGGCAACGCTGACGATCAGGTGGCCGATGGCCGCCGCCTGCATATCTGGGTCAGCGGGCGCGACCTCGCGCAATTGATCCGGATCGGCTTCGAGCATCACGGCATCACGCACGACGTGGTGTATGGCGTGTCGCGCTGCCCAGATCCGTTCTTCGACAACGCGCGAGCGGTCGAACTCGGCTATCAGCCGCAGGATGCGGCGCTCGATCATCTTGCGCCCGGCTTCGTCGCACGCGAGGCGATGCCGGTGACGGCCGGCCCCGACTTCGTCGGCGGACCGTATGTGCCGCAACCGCTCATCGTGAGGTCGCCGCAATGAAGATCCGTTCCGTCGAAACACGCGTCGTCGAGATTCCGTTCGAGGACCGCAGCAAGGGCGTTGGCATCACACCGTCCGCGTGGAAGTCGCTCGAAACGGTGCTGATCCGCGTCGAGGACACCGATGGCAACATCGGTTGGGGCGAGGCATTCGGCTATTTCGTTGCCGATGCCGTGCGCAGTGTGGTGGATACCCGCGTGAAGCCGCTGATCGAAGGCGCGACGGTCGACTCCATTGCCGACTGGACCCGCCAGGCGCAACGGCTACTGCATATTTTCGGGCGTTACGGCATCACGCTGTTCGCGATCTCAGGCGTCGACATGGCGCTCTACGATCTCGCGGCGAAGCGCGCGAGGGTACCGCTGTGGAACCTGCTGGGCGGCGCGGAACCGGCCACGCTCACGACCTATGCGAGCCTCGTGCGTTACGGCGACGCGCAGGGCGCATCGGCAATCTGCGGGCGCGCGCTGCAGGAAGGCTTCACCGACATCAAGCTGCACGAGATCGACATGGACGTGATCGAAGCGGCACACGCGGAAGTGGCGGGCACCGCGCCGGTATCGGTCGACGTCAACTGCGCGTGGGACGATGCGCAAACGCGCGGATACCTGGAGCGGTTGAGCGCACTCGGCGGGATCTCGTGGCTCGAGGAACCGATCTTCCCGCCCGAAGACTTCGCACGGCTCGCGCGGTTGCGCGGGCACGGCGTGCCGATCGCGGCAGGCGAAAACTGGTGCACGGCCACGCAGTTCCGGCACGCGATCGACGCCGGCGCGGTCGACTATCTGCAGCCGAGCGTCAGCAAGGTGGGCGGCATCACCGAGTTCGTCGAGATCATGGCGCTCGCGCGTGAAGCGAAGCTTGGCGTGCTGCCGCACAGCCCATACTTCGGTCCGGGCTTTCTTGCCACACTGCATCTCGCCACTGCGTATCGGGAGATGCTGCAGGTCGAGTACCTCTACGTCGACCCCGCGGCAGAACTGATCGGACTCACGCCGATCCGTGAGGGTCACCGGTTCCGCGTCACCGACGCACCGGGGATCGGGCTCGCGCCGGATGAGGCGGTCGTGTCGCGTTTCGTGCGAGCGCGTTGAGAAAGTTTATCGGGGTGGGCAGCGGCAACGACCGCCTCCCTCTCCTCTAAGCTGCTAACCTACTGACTCCCTGGCGCACCCAGGCGTTGACCCGCTGACCATTCGCGAGCGCGCGAACGCCCAACTCCGCGCGCTCCATAACCGCCGACAGCGCGGTCCGATGACGCAAAGGCTCGCATCGCTACACGCCAGCCGTCCGTCGCTAACGTCAACGCCGCTCCGCAGTGTCTTGTTCAAGCAAAAATGCTGCGAGCCGGTTGTAAGCCGCCGCAACTTCCGCGAGTTCAGGAACCCGCAACGCGGCATGCACGAGTCCCTCGCCGCGCCACAATTCCGTGTCGACTCCTGCCACCTGCAAACGCGCGGCATAGTCGATGCCCTGATCGCGCAACACGTCGTTCATCGCCACGAGCACCAGCGCGGGCGCAAGCCGCGACAGGTCTCCACCTGCGAGCGGCATCGCATGCGGATGACGCCAGTCGCCCGCCTCCGGCAGATAGAGCCGGAGGGATTCCGTGAGTCCCGCCGCGGACAACGTCGGCGCCTGCGCGAACTCGCGCATCGACGCACCGGTATCGTCCGCAGTCAACACCGCATACAGCAGCGCCTGGGCCTTCGGCTGCGCTCGTCCGTGATCACGCAATGCAATGCAGAGGGCCGCCGCCAGCGTGCCGCCAGCACTGTCACCTGCCACCGCGACGCGCGCCAGATCGAGGGGCAGACCCGCGTCCCCCAACCCGCGCCATACCGACAGACAGTCGTTGAGCGGCGCCGGAAAGCTCGCCTCCGGTGCGAGCCGATAGTCGACCGCGACGATCGCGAGATCGGCCCGCTCGAGCAGCGCATGGGCGAACCAGTCGTGCGTGGTATGGCTGCCCGCGGTCCAACCGCCGCCGTGCAGATACATGAGCACCGGCCAGCCTGCAGACGGCGCCGAACCCGCAGGACGATAACAACGCGTCATCACGCCGCCGATCCGCTGATCGGTGACCTGCAGCGTGCGTTCCGCCGGCCGCGTGAAATGCGCACATTGACGCGCAAAAGCGGCGCGCCGCGACGGCCAGTCATCGCTGGCGCTGCGAAACGCTGCCGCTGTGCGGATGAAGGCCTGCATGCCTTCGCTGAGGGCGAGTGACGAATCGTTCATTCGGTGGTGACCTCAAAGAAAAAAGCGCACGCCCCGAGAAGACGTGCGCTTGCAAATAAAAGACAGGAGTTGCGAGGAAGCTGACCCGAAAGGCAGCAAGTGAGGCGTTTTCTGCTTCGGTGCCCCCCTTTCAGGCGAGCGTCGGCTCTGTCAGACGATCGGAGCCATCCACGAAGCACGCGAGAATCAACGAACCGACAAGCCCCACTACACCCGCCAGCACGAACGCGCTGACGAAACTCCCTGTGGTCTGAACCAGCGCCCCGGTGATCGCTGGCCCGACGATGCCCGAGCAGTTCGCGAGACCATGCATGAAGCCGCTCGCGGTGCCGACCTGGCGGCGCGGCACGCTGTCCTGAATGATCGCCCAGTAAGCCGGCGCGGCGAGCATCAACAGCCCGATAGCGATCGTCATCACGCCCACTGCCGTATAGACCTCGTCAACCAGACCCGTCAACGCGATGCACGCTGCAGCGATCAGCAGCGACGTCACCAGCACGACCTTGCGAGAGAACATACGTCGCCCGGTCCGACGGTAGATCGTATCGACGAGGAAACCACCGGAGAAGAAGCCGATCGCCCCCGTGATCCACGGCAGCGAGCTGACGAGGCTCATGTCCTTGAGGCTGATCCCCTTCGCGTCGACGAGATAGCTCGGGAACCACGTGATGAAGAAAAACAGGATGTAGTTGTAGCAGAAGAGCGAAATGCCCGTGGTCAGCACGGCGCGCGTGCCGATCACTTCGCGGATCGACACCTTCTCGTGCGGTTCCGCCTCGACGGCTTCCTGGCCGGCTTCGATCTGCTCGAGTTCGGCGGCGCTCACACGCGGATGCAGCGCAGGCGTTTCCGTCGACAGCCAGCGCCACGCGATGGCCCACGTGAGCCCGAGCACAGCCATCACCAGGAACGACGCGCGCCAGCCAAACGCGAGCGCGAGTGAGCCCACCACCGGCCCGGCAAGCGCCCCGCCGAGCGGGCCGCCTGCCTGGTTCACGCCAGCCGCCGTGGCGCGTTCGTTGAGCGGAAACCACGTGTTCACCACCTTATTGGCGGTCGCCGAGTTCGGGCCTTCGCCCACGCCGAACGCGATCCGCAACACCAGCATCGACCAGAAACCCGACACGGCCGCGGTGAGCCCACACGCGATCGACCAGCCCGCCATCGACACCGTCAGCACGCGGCGCGCGCCGAACCGGTCCGAGAAATAACCGCCGAGGAAATTGAAGGCCGCGTAGCCGATCGAGAACGCGCCGAAGATCAAGCCCTTCTCGGCAGCGTTCAGATGGAAGTCGCGCGTGATGAACGGCATGGCGATCGACAGCGCCGAGCGGTCGATGTAGTTGATGACCATGGCGAGCAGCAGCATCACCAGGATGGTCGTTCGATATTGTCCGCGAAATTTCATCGCTGATTGTCTCCGCACATTGTCTTGACCGGCCTGCGTGCTTCGCGAAGGCCATGTTCGAAATCCTACCCGTCGCAACCGGTCACGGGGGCTGTGCTGGCTGCGTCCCCGGCGCGCCACTCCCAGCACATGGAACTGGCGCGCCGCGCTCAGAACTTGTGACGCAGGCCGATCACCGAGCCCACCTGCCGGTTCGACGACGACGCCGACAGCGCCCACAGCTGCGCGACCGCCGCATGCCCCGTCGAATCGCGTCCCGAAGCCTGCTGCGCCATCACCATCGCGTAGACGTCGGTGCGCTTCGACAGGAAGTAGTCGATCGACACGTCAGCCTCGTGATACGTGACGCGGCCGGCGTCGCCACCACCGACCGGCGCGCCGTGGATGTACTGGTACGACGCGCCGAGCTTCAGCGAAGGCGTGATCGAATAGCCGGCGGCGACTTCCGCCGTATTGAACGCGGCCGTGCCGCGATAACCGTTCGGGTCGAGCGAGGCCAGCGCGCCGAGCCCGCTGTAGCGCACGTTGGTGTAGGTCGCGGCCACGCTCAGTGGGCCAGCGCTGTAGCCGGCGGATGCGGCCAGCGTCTCAAGCGTGCGGGCCGAAGCATAATCCGAGAAGATCCGGTACGTCGACATGTTGCTTGCCGTCGTGCTCGAACCCGGGTTGTTGCCGTAGTACGAGAAGTTCGGGTCTTCCGCATTGAGGTAGGCGACACCGAAGAACAACGGCCCATGCGCATACGACGAACCGATCGACCACGCGCGGTTACGCTGGAAATTGCCGGCCACGCCGCCCGCGCTGAACACGCCGCCGAACTTGAAGCCGCCATAGCTGACGCTGGCGAACTTGACGGCGTTGTTGAGCCGGTAGTCGTTACCAAGGTTGTCGAACTCGCCCGGGTGATTGATCAGCAGCGCGGTGTTGGCACGCGCGGGCTCGACGTAGTCGACGATCGAATCGTACTGACGCCCGAGCGTCGTCGTGCCGTACGGCGTGCCGACGCCGACGTAAGCCTGGCGGCCGAACATCGCGTTGCCCTGCCCCATCGCGCCGGTCAGCGGGGAAAAACCGCTCTCCAGCCGGAACACGGCCTGATAGCCGCCACCGAGATCTTCCGCGCCCGCCAGCCCCCAACGGTTGCCCTGGAACCAGCCTGCTTCCATCGCATACTGGTGCGAGCCCTGGATGTTGTTGGTATAGATGAACCCGGTATCGATGATGCCGTACAAGGTGACACTGCTTTGCGCCTGCGCAGCAGCCGGCAGCATCAGGGCGAGCAGACTCAGAGGCACGATACGAGGGGGCTTCATCCAGGGTCTCCAGATCTTATATATGGATAACGAAGTAAATGGCGCGTCCTGCGGAAAGAATCGCTGCGGGGACTTCGTCCAGCAGATCACCGGTCGACGCACGGGTGCATGCTAAGGACGATTGGAAGGGTTGGGAATCCGGCGGCGGCGTGCGGACGTATTGCGAATTCCATGGCGTGGAACTGCGCCGCGCGGACGCCGCCGGAAGCAGGGAAAACGCCAAGGCCAAACGCTCGGGAAACGGGTTCTGCGAACCCTTCAGGCTGGCGGAAGAAGCCACCGGCATGCATGCTGGCGCTCGACCACCCTTAACAGATACGCCGTCCCCTGCCCTTTGGTCAGCGGAAACATCCTGAACTCGCGAGAAGGGATCGCAACTGGCGCGGCAAGCAGTTGCTGCAATGCACTCATCGTCTGCCCGTCCGGATCCCGGTCGATCGCGACATGCATCAGCCACGCGTCGAGCAGGCGGCCATAATCTCGCGACTTCATGGTCAGCCCACCCGTTGCCGTGCCTGAGTAAGTACGCCGCCCCCGATACCCGATCGCGGATCGACAGACGCCGGCGACGCGCTGCCTGCGCATCGCCGGGCGCTCTAGCAGTCACCGGTCGGTGCCATCGCCGAGTGTGTTCTCGCCAGCAGCGACGGCCTGGAGCCGGAGAAGCATGAGGCACGAGCAAGCGGTTTTCATCGGACACACAGGCGCAGTACCCGTTGCAAAAAAGGCGGCGTCTGAGGTTAATCCAACCTGTCCGTCAATAGGCAATAAAACCTGCCTAAACGTGAGAGGCGCATTTAGATGACGAGCGACGACGGCCTGCAGTGTCCTGGGTATAGCACACACAGCAGAGGGATTTCCACAGAACCGCCCGCCCAGGGTACGGTGCCCGTAACGCTTGTTCTAGACCGGCACGAGCGGGAATCCATCGGTTTGACGACGACGATCGGCGGTCATTGCGGCGGCCTCGTGCGAGACATGCTTCTCGCCGCCGCAGGTATCGCAACGGCGACACGCTGGCCAATTTTTCTGTCGAACGGCCACCTTTTAGCATAGCCGTCTCCTGGATCGGAAGGAACGGTGGGGTTGACCGGGGCCACCAGTCGTTTGGAGATCCGGATCTGCGACTCCACGGTCCGAGACCCATGGGTTGAGGTGAAAAACCTGACGATCAAATCGCCGATATCAACTATCCCGCAGATCGGCCGAGTTGCCACCTAAGAACTTGGCTGGTGCTTCACGATTGCGTTCGCAGTCCCGCTCTTAGAAGAAGTGATGCACGCCGATACGCAGTGCGAGTTGATTGGGACTGCTGGATGGTGCCAGAAGAGGCATCGCCGCATTCGCCGCACCCTCCGCATGCTGATACGTAATCTGCGCATACACTACCGTGGGCTTCGACAGCGAATACAGATCCCCGATGCCCAGTTCCGCATAGCGCGTCCCTGTCAGCCACGAAACGTAACCGCCGAGCGTGATCGTGTTCGCGGGTGTTGCGTGATAGTCGACGCCCGCCTCTGCGTTGCGCATGCGCCCCGATTGTGTACGCGATGCAAGATTCACCTGCGTCAGCACGCCATGTACATCGACGAGCGAGCTGAACCTGTATAACGCGGACAGTCCGAAGATGTCCTGCTTCGTCGCGAGAAAAACCGCCCCGTTGGCAAGCGATTGCCCGAGGAAAGCGCTTTCGCCGAGTCCGGAGACGAGCGGAATCGCGTGATTGCGCCAGCTGCTATAGACGAACGACGCCCGCAGCGGACCTTGCGTATAAACCACGTCCGTGCTCACCACACGGCCCGGCTGCGTGCTGCCGTCGGCAAAGCCGTACAGCGCACTCGCGCTCAGACCGTGAACGAGCGGCGTGGTGTATTTCACCGAGTTGTTGATTGAATCGCCGATGATGCCGAGGTTGTCCAGATTTGCCGGGTGAAAGAGATAGAACGTGAACTGATCCGCACCGTTCGAATTGACGCGTAGCGCATCGGCGGCAAGATCGAGCTGGCGCCCAAGCGTCAGCGCGCCATATCGCACGCTCGACAGTCCGACATAGGCGAAGTGGCCGAACGCCTCGCCCGCGATCGTCGACTGCCCCGTGTTCGACTTGAAGCCCTGCTGCAACGCGAAGATCGCGCTCATGTCGTTGCCAAGATCCTCGCGGCCGCGCAGGCCGAAGAAATCCGGCACCGCAATCGGTCCCGCGAACGCGCTATGGTTGCCCTGCGCGTTATTCGTCCAGGTGACGCCTTCGTCGATACTGCCGTACAACGTAACAGCGCTTTGAGCGTGCGCGCCGGACGTCAGCATGCAGGCCGCGAACACGGCCAGACAGAGCTTTTTCATGGTCGATGTCTCCAGTTTTATAGTTTTCGCCGTGATCCGACGTGCGAGCCACGAACGACGGATGCAAGCGCCCGCGACGCTCTCCTGTCCGCGCGCCGGTCGGTGCGGTTGGATGCGTTCGGTGGAAAGCGGCGGCGGACCGGCTTGTCCGCGCCACCTGTCAGAACGGACGCGCTACACGTCCTCGGGCAGGCGCTTGCCGTTGGTTTCCGGCAGGAACGGTGTCAGCGACAGGCCGAGCAGATAGATAAAGCCGACCGTCACGGCCGCGTGGCCGTAGCCGTCGAAACGCGAAATCAGCGTGCCCGCGACGAGCGGCCCGGACCATGCAAGCAGTCGCGGTACGTTGAAGCAGAACGCGATGGCCGTGCCGCGCATGCGTGTGGGGAACAGTTCGGGCAGCCAGGTCGGCATCCACGTGTACTGACCGAGGCTGAAGAACCCCGTCACCGCCGACACGACCAGCAGCAGCCCGATATCGTGCGTCCACATGAAAAGCACCGGCGTCATCGCAAACGCCATGCCGAAGAACAGGAAGGTGATGCGCTTGCGCCCGAACGCATCGGCCATGAAGCCCAGGCCGATATAGCCTGCGATCGCTCCGACGTTGTACGCCATGCCCGCGAAGCTCGCCCAGCGCGCCGCCGACAGACCCGTCTGCACCGCCACCGAACCGATGTACGGCGGTACCCACGTCGAGATGCCCCACCAGCCGAGCGTCGTCGTGAGCGACATCAGCACGGCGATGATCGTGCGCCTCCGCAACGCCGGCACCGAGAACAGGTCGACCAGCGTGAAGCGGCTGAGCTTCTGCTCGCGCTCGTCGAGCGCCACGCCGTCGCGTTGACGCGCACGTATTTCCTTGCGGCTCTCGTTGACGCGTTCCCAATGCTCGGACTCGGGCACGCCGCGACGCATCCACAGGGTCGCGAGGCCCGGCAGCACGCCCAGCAGATACATGTAGCGCCACGCATGTTCGCCCGTCTGGCTCATGAACAGCCACACCAGCGACGCCGCGAAGAAACCCATGCCGAGCCCACATTGCATGAGACCCGCACCCTTGCCGCGATGCTGGTCCGGCCAGAGTTCTGCGGTCATCGCCGTGCCGGTCGCCCATTCGGAGCCCATCGCCAGTCCGACGATGAAGCGCAGCGCCACGAACGACTCCCAGTTCCAGGCGAACGCGCTCAGTCCGGTCGTCAGCGAATACGCGAGGATGGCGAGCATCATCATCCGCTTGCGGCCGATATAGTCCGTCAGGATGCCGCCGAGTAGCCCGCCCACGCCCCAGCCAAGCAACGTGAGCGCGATAACAAGGCCCGCGTAGAAGGGTATCTGCGAATACATCGCCGGTTCGAGCAACTGCCGCAGCGCAATGCCGACTGTCAGAATCAGCGCGTAGGTTTCGTAACCGTCGAATAGCCAGCCGAGGTTGGAAGCGAACAGCGCATTCCACTGCTTGCGGTTGAGTGCGCGATACCACGGTTCCGATGCCGCCGCGCCGGTCGGCGCCTCGGCGATGCGCGGCGCGGCTTCGGGCGAGCCGGGGCCGGTACTGCCTGCGGGATGTCGCATCGAATGTCTCCTGTTTTTATATCGGCGCGTGGTCTTGTGCGATCCGCGCGCTCGGCTGTTCGCTCACGCCGCGAGTTTGCTCAGTTCGGCGATCACGATATCGGGGGTTTCCAGCGGCGTGAGATGCCGCGCGCCGGGAATCAGCGTCAGTGTCGAACCAACGATTCCTGCGTGCAGCGCTCGCGCCATCTCCGGCGGCGCGGCGTAATCCTCCTCGCCCACGACGATCGCGCATGGCGCGCGTACCTTCGCCAGCGACGCGCGGCCATCGAACGCGCCGAGCATCCGGCAGGTCGATGCAAACGCATGCACATCGTTGCGCAGAAACGTATTGACGCAACGCGCGACGACCTCCGGGTTTTGCGCACGGAACGCATCGCCGAACCAGCGCGTGATTTGAAACTCGACCAGAGGCAAGAGACCGCCCGCTTCCGCCTTCGCCGCGCGCTCTTCCCAGTTCTTCGGCGCGTTCTCGCCGTACCACGCCGTCGTGTCGATCAGCCCGACGCCTCGCGTGAGACGCGGCCACGTCGCCGCAAACTGCAGCGCGACGCATCCGCCCATCGACGCGCCCGCGATCACCACGTCGTCGAAGCGGAATGCGCCGACGAGTTCGTGCACGTCCTGCGCAAACTGCTCGACAGTGTACGGCCCGGCCGGCTTGTCCGATGCGCCGTGTCCGCGGCAATCGACTGTCATCACCAGCGCATCCCACGCCAGGCGCGCAGCCACCGGCTCCCAGAAGGCGCGATCCATGCCGAGCGAGTGCAGCAGCACGTAACGCCGTGCGCTCCTCGCATCCCCGCGCAGTGAATAGCCGATGCGCGCGCCGTCGCGCACGCGGATATGTCCGGATTCGGTGTCCTGCATGATGTCCATTGAACGGCTCCCCGTGTTGATCGATGAATCGAGAGATCGAGCGTCCGACGTCATCATTGATGCCCGATGACGGGATGCGGCTCGTAAGTCGCCTCGAGCATCGCGACTTCGTCCGCGCCGAGCGTGAGATCGCAGGCGGCGCAGGCATCGTCGAGATGCCTGGTCTTCGTTGCGCCGACCACGGGCGCAGTGACGCCCTTGTGCAGTAGCCACGCGTAGGCGAGCGTCGCGTTGCTCACGCCCTTTGCGCGCGCCAGTTCGCCGAGTTGCGCGAGCACGCGGCGGTCGGCGTCGCGGTGATAGTATTTCGACGCGACGTCGTCGGTGCGGCCACGGATCGTCGTATCGGCTTCTTTTGATCCCACATCACGATTGCCCGCGAGAAAGCCGCGCGCGAGCGGACTCCACGGCATCACGGCCACGCCCTGATCCAGGCACAGCGGAATCATTTCGCGCTCTTCCTCGCGGTACACGAGGTTGTAGTGGTTCTGCATGGCAACGAAGCGCGTCCAACCGTTCTCCTTCGCGATCTGCTGCGCCTTCGCGAATTGCCACGCGGCCATGCTGCTCGCGCCCAGATAGCGCACCTTGCCCGCCTTGACGATGTCGTGCAGCGCTTCCATCGTCTCTTCGAGCGGAGTGTCGTAATCGAAACGATGAATCTGATACAGATCGATGTGATCCATGCCGAGCCGCCGCAAGCTCTCGTTCACCGCCGTGAAAATGCGCTTGCGCGAAAGGCCATCGGCGTTGGGGCACTTCGGCGGCTTCGGACCGCCCGCCGCGCCGCCCTTGAAGGCCATCTCGACCGGATAGAACAGCTTGGTCGCGATCACGGCTTCATCGCGGTTGCAGAACTCGCGGACCAGCTTGCCGGTGAGCTCCTCGGAGACGCCTGCCGAATACATGTCGGCGGTATCGAAACAATTGATGCCGAGTTCCACGGCGCGGCGCACGATCGGCCGCGCATCGGTTTCGCCCAGCACCCACGGACGCCATTCCGGTGTGCCGTAAGACATCATCCCAAGTGCGATGCGCGACACTTTGAGGCCGCTTGCGCCCAGCTTCACGTAGTCCATGTCGGTCCTTTGACGAGTCGCGGCGTCAGATCGGATAGATGATCGAGTTGCGGATCCACTCGCTGTCGAACACGCACACGCGCGAGCGGAATTTCAGGCCGTCCGGCGTGCGCGCGATGCGGTCGATATAGCGCCCGAGATTGAACAGTTCCGAGAACGTGTCGCGCTTGGTGCGCATGACTACGTAGTTCGTCTCGACACGCAATTCGGTTTCGTCGGCCGCGACGATGCATGGCGCGGACACGATATGCCGCTGATAGTACGGATCGTGATAGAGCGTTTCCTTCACGCCGTACACGCGGTCGAGCAGCATGCCGCGCCCTTCGAGCCACATGATCGACAGCGGCAGTTTCGCGTCGTGGTTCTCGCGCGAGACGATCTTGTATTCGCAGTCGTCGGTGAAGAACGAAGGCCAGCGGTCGAATTCGCCCGCATCGACGCAGGCCGAATAGTCGGCGTGTAGCGTCATCACTTCGATGTAGTCGGATAGCGTTTGCGTCGGGGTCATCGCGTCAGATCTCCATCAGCTTGCGCCAGTACGCGTACATGCCGCGCAGCACGTTTTCGGTGATGGTGTGCGTCGAGCCGCTGCGGTCACGCCCGCCCTGCTCCGCGATCGTCACGCGCGCGCTGTCGCCCCGCTCGTACGATTCCTGACAGAATTCGAGCACTTCGCCGTCGTCCGCCGACACGTAGCCCGCCGGGCCGAACATGTTGGCCTGGCGCATACGGCGCTGTTCCATTTCGGGACCGTCGTCCTCGAAGCCGAAGTGCGTCCACACGAAATCGAACGCGCCGGTGCCGCGCGGAATGATCTGCCGCACCGACATGCTGTTCGACTGCTGCTGCACGATGAGGTTGGGAAACAGCGTGAGCATCACCACGGTCGGGCCGTTCCACCACGGCTCCGGCTTGATGTCGATGATCCGCTCGTCGTGCAGATGCATGTCCTCCTTGAAGCTGTGCAGCCCTTCGCTCACCGCGCCCTTGCCGGTGGCTTCGCGCGTGGACTCCATCGCGCCATGGCGGCCATGCTCGTCCATCACGATGCGCGACTTCTGATCACCGCGAATCAGGCCGAACATCAGGAACCACGTATGCAGCAGACCGACGTGATACGGGTCCTTGATGTTTTCCTGCATCAGTTTCCAGTTCCCGGGAATGCGCTGGCGCGCGTGGCCGTGGATCTTCAGTTTGCGGCCGTCGAAAGTGCGGTCGAAATACGGCAGGATTTCCGGTCCGAGATAGTCTTCCAGCGGTTCCACTTCATGCGAGAACGACGCGAAGATCACGCCGTGGCGCACCGCCACGCTCAGCTTGTTCAGACCGTGTTGAGCGGGATCGAAGTCCTTCGGCATGCCGCCGCGTACTTCGCCGTCCTTTTTCAGGCCGCGACGGAACGGCACGCCGGTGAGATTGCCCTTGAGGTCGTAGGTCCACTGGTGATACGGGCAGAGAAACTCCTTGCGATTGCCGGTGCGTTCACGGCAGAACGCCGCGCCGCGATGCGCGCAGATGTTCTCCACCGCGCTCACGCTGCCGTCCTCGTTGCGCGCGAGAATCACCGACCGCTCACCGACCCAGGTGCGCTTGAAATCGCCCGGATTGGGCAACTCGGCCTCGAGGCCGACGAAATTCCAGTGCTTGCCGTAAAAAATCAACTCCAGTTCGCGCTGATACACCGTCTCGTCGGTGTACACCCAGAACGGAATACGGCTGTACCCGTCGTCCTTCCACTTCGGCACGAACGACATCGGAACGGGTTCCATCTTCATGCGTCGTCTCCATGTTTGATCCGTCGGCACATGATGGAACAGCGCGCACGCACGACCAATAAACGCCGATCAATGGACGATATAATCTGGATCAATATCAGAAGGAGGAGACATGGAACTGCAGGATCTCGACCTCAATCTTCTGCTGGTTTTCGCGGAACTGGTGCGGGAAAGGAGCGTATCGCGCGCGGCGCAGAATCTGGGCATGTCGCAGCCCGGCATGAGCAACGCGCTGAACCGTCTGCGCGCCCTGCTAGGCGACGACCTGCTGCTGCGCACCGGCCGCGGCATGCAGCCCACGCCCTACGCCGAACGGCTCGCGGGCCCCCTGAACGAAGCGCTCGCCACCATCCACGGCGTCATCAACATGGAAATGGCGTTCGACGCCGCCACGAGCGACCGCAGCTTCACGCTTGCGATGACGGACATCGGCGAAATCGACTTTCTGCCCAATCTGATGCGCGCACTGGAACGCGTCGCCCCAAAGGTATCGATCAGCACCGTGCGCAAGGGCGCGGCCAATCTGAAGGATGAACTCGAAACCGGTGCGGTCGATCTCGCGGTCGGATGGTTGCCGGACCTGAACGCGGGCATCTTTCAGCGGCGGCTGACGGCAAGCCAGTACGTCTGCGCCTTCCGCAAAGGCCACGCACTCGACAAGGGCGCCGTCACACTGGAGGAATTCTCGTCGGCGGATCATCTGGTGGTGATCGCTTCGAACACCGGCCACATGATGGTCGACAACGAACTCGCGCGTATGCAGATTCGCCGCAACGTGCGCCTGAAAATTCCGCACTTTGCGGCGGTGAGCCACATTCTCGGCGAGACCGATCTGATCTCCACGCTGCCCGGGCGGCTCGTGAACCGCAGCATCGTGCCGTTCAATCTGTCCTGGGCGCCGCTGCCGGTGAAGCTGGAGCCGATTCCGCTCAACGTGTTCTGGTCGGCCAAATATCACCGCGATCCCGCCAATCAGTGGCTGCGCGGATTGCTCTTCGATACCTTCCGCGAATTCGCGCCGCACGTGCCGGAAGAGGCGCTGGTGCCGATGCCTGGCTGATGCGCCATCACCGCCATATTCAATCCATGAATATTCCTCATTGCCGCTGAGTGGTTACGTTCGGAGGCGCGCTTCCCTAAGATCCGGAAAAACACATTCTGGAAGGGAGACGCCATGCAGTTGCGGGTCCAGCCCACAGGACACTCCATTGAATGCGCGCCGGGCGAAAACCTGCTCGATGCGCTGCGACGTGCGAACGTGCCGATTTCCTACAGTTGCGCGGCCGGCCGATGCGGCACCTGTCGCTGCAAGATCATCGACAGCGCCGCGCCTGACATCGCGGCTACGGCGGAAGATGGCGTGGTACTCGCCTGCCAGGTGACGCTCACGGGCGACTGCACCATCGAAATTCCCGAGCCGGACGAGATCGTCGTGCATCCGGCTCGGCTGCTGAAAGGCATCGTGCAGTCGATCGACGCGCCCGTGAAAGACGTACGCATCGTGCGGATCAAGACGAACCGGCTGCTCGAATTTTCACCGGGGCAGTTCGCGTCGCTGCAGATCGCGCCGGGCATAGAACGTCACTACTCGATGGCCTCGCTCGCCGGCGATGCGCTGCTTGAGTTCCACATTCGCGTCGTGCCGGACGGCGCATTCAGCGGACACGTCGCGCACAAGCTGTCGCCTGGCGACACGCTGCGCATCAGCGGACCGCTGGGCACGTCGTATCTGCGTCGCAAGCATGCGGGGCCGATTGTCTGCGTCGCGGGCGGCACTGGCCTCGCGCCGGTGCTGTCGATCGTGCGCGGCGCGCTCGAAGGTGGCCATCGTGACGACATCCATCTATATTTCGGCGTGCGTTCCGAAGCCGATGTCTATGGCGCCTCCGCGCTCGAAGCATTGCGGGCGCGCTTCCCGAATCTGCACGTGAACGTAGTCGTCGCGAGCGGCGCGGCGCACGACGGCCATCGCGCCGGACTCGTCACCGACGCGCTCGCGCACGACTGGCCCGCGTCCGACGCTCTGGGCGGATTTCGCGGCTACGTATGCGGCTCCCCGCCGATGGTCGATGCCGTGCGGGCAGTGCTGATCGCGCATGGCATCGAGGACGGACACATCTACGCGGACGCTTTTTACGCGCAGACACCTGCCCTCCTTCAGCCCGCGTAACACTTTCATAAACCAAGGATTCCAAATGATCGAAACATGGACCGACGTCGCCGCCCGCAGCGACGTGCCCGACAGAGACGTGACCGCCGTGAATGCGGGCGGCCGCGAGATTGCGCTATACGACGTCGATGGCGAAATCTACGCCACCGACAACATCTGCACGCACGGCCACGCGCGCCTGTGCGATGGTTTTCTCGAAGACGGCGAGATCGAATGCCCGCTGCATCAGGGGCGCTTCGACGTCCGTACCGGAAAGGCGATGTGCGCGCCGCTCACGGAAAACATCCGCTCGTATCCGGTGCGCATCGTCGAACAGCGCATCTTGCTGCAACTCGACTGACGCGCCCATCAGATAATAAAAGGACACGCGCATGGACCTGAGTCTGTCGGGCAAAACCGCCATCGTGACGGGTGCGAATCGTGGCATCGGCTTGGGCGTGGCGCGCGAACTCGCGCGGGAAGGCATGCGCGTCGCGCTGGTCGCGCGTGATGCGGAACTGCTCGCACAAGTCGCGCACGATTTGCAGCAGCGCTTCGATCGCGACGTGCTGACCATCGCCTGCGATCTGCGTGAGCGCGAAGCCGCCGCCTCGGTCGTCGAGCGCGCCGTGTCGTACTTCGGGCAGCTCGATCTCGTCGTCAACAGTGCGGGCGCGACCAAACGTGGCGACTTCTTCTCGCTCACTGACGACGACTGGCAGGACGGCCTCGAACTGAAGCTGCATGGCTACGTCCGCATGACACGCGCCGCATGGCCTCATCTGGCGCGACGCGAAGGCGCTATCGTGAATGTGGTGGGCGTCGGTGCATGGACGGGCATAGGCGAATTCACGGTGGGCGGCGTCGTTAATGCGGGGCTGATGAACTTCACCAAGGCGATGGCCGATCTCGGCAAGCGCGACGGCGTGCGTGTGTGCGCCGTCAATCCGGGGCGCATCCGCACGGAAAGGCTTGAACGTAATATCGAGCGGATCGCGGGAGCGCATGGCATCGCGCCCGAGGACGCGAGCGCGCGGCTGCTCGCGGAGTGCGGCATCAACCGTTTCGGCGAGCCGGAGGAAATCGGCCGGGCAGTGGCGTTTCTGGCGTCTCCGGCTGCATCGTTCGCGCAAGGAACCTTGTTCGATATCGATGGCGGTGAAACCCGGGCAATCTGACCATGAACTTCGACGATCTCACACTTCGGCAAAGCTTCGCGCCAGGCGGCGTACTGCGCGCGTCCATCAACCTCGGCAATCCGATTCTCGCCAACAAGGATGCAGCGACCGGCGAGCCATTCGGCGTGTCCGTCGATCTCGCGCGTGCGTTCGCGGGCGAGCTCGGCGTCGAACTGGAACTCGTGGTCTTCGATACGGCGGGCAAATCGGTGCAGGCCGTCCGCGATGAACGCGCGGACTTCGGCTTCTTCGCGATCGATCCGTTGCGCGGCGAGCGCATCGCGTTCACGGCGCCGTATGTGCTGATCGAAGGCTTCTATCTGGTGCGCGACGACTCGCCGATCCGAACCAATGCCGATGTCGATCATCCCCACAATCGCATCGCTGTGGGCAACGGCAGCGCGTACGACCTGTTTCTCACGCGCGAACTGAAGGCCGCGCAAATCGTGCGCACACCGACATCGCCGGCTGTCGTGCAGACGTTCATCGACGATGCGCTCGAAGTCGCGGCGGGCATCAGGCAGCAACTGGAAGCCGATGCGATGAACCTGCCTGGCTTGCGTATGCTGGACGAGCGCTTCATGGTCATCCGACAGGCGATGGGCTTGCCGAAGAGCCGGGGGCCGGCCGCCGCCCATGCGCTGGACGAATTCGTCGAGGAAATGAAGGCCAGCGGGTTCGTCGCGGAAGCGCTGGCACGGCATGGCATTGCTGGCGCTTCGGTCGCACCCACCCCTGACGCGTCTGCATAGCGCAACAAACCACATGATCCTGCCTCGTTTCCGCGTACAGCAAGTCACGCAGCAATCAACCTCCCCTCATGGTCGACTCGCGGCTACGTTCCGAAGCGCCAACGCATATGGAGCGAACGTGGGTGGACTCCAACCTGGCATTATAAATCGTGGTCTGATGGTGCCCCGCGAGCCCTCCTGCGGAGCGGGTCAGCAGACGTTGTAATGCTTTCACCTTGTCCCATCGCCCTTCCCGGGTTGCCTTGGCGATACGCATCTGAAGTCGTTTCACATCTGCTTCAATGTGCGGCCAGTGCACCTGATCCCACATTTGGGCAGCGCGCGAGGGCGCACGGTGCCAGTCGCTTTCACGCCGATCGCCGTCATCTGCTTTCCCTCATATAACGATTGGTCAAAGTTCTCTCGCCATGAATGACCGCGCGGAAGTCTGCCCGCTTTCGCGTTGGACGATGTCTCAGCCCATATCCCATCCATTACAGCCGGGCATTCGCTTTCTCCACATTCCTTACCCACAGTATCAACATGGTTCCTTGCGGTTCACCTGCCGTTGCCAGCGGTACTATGGGCTCACCCTGTTCCGGATGAATTGCCGAGCGGTGCGGCCCCTTCTGCTTCGTCGGCGGTGGTTCTGTCCATCATGGTCCAGTGTTCGGAGACCATTCCTCACCGCGCACCGTTTTGGTTCAAGCCTCTTAGCACGTTCGGCTTGTTCAAGATCACAACGTTAAATTGAAGTTCACATATGTTGGTCGTACCCGCTCATTCCTTGCTCCTCTCCGCCTTAGTGCTAGCAGATTCCGCTCTGCCTCGCGGCCCGGCATACCGGATAACCGGCGGCTACGTTGTCCCCGAAGCTTCATACGTAGCTGTTACCGGCTCCGCATGTCCGGGTGGGATACGGTTGATAGAACAACCGGTTTCGTCAGGTCATACCTACTCTTGTGAAACAGAATCTCACGCGACTTGCAGGTCGCACAAACACATTTTTGGCCAGGTCAATGCCGATGGTCGTATCTCCATAAGAGGTGCTCCTGCTATTCGACTGGTGGATTGTGTGACACTTCCACTCTGGCACATTGATACTGTTATAGATGGGGGCGTCCATCCCAGCGCTTACGATTCACGTGTTCATGCCGATCAGTTCACGCCCGCCCTGCCTGACGCACCATTTTCCAGCGTAGTGGGTCGATAGGAAAGCTCAAGGCGATAGGCAAGCGCGACAAAAAGGCCCTGCGCGAGCCCCATCGTCGCCGACAACGCACGAAACCCGAATGTCGCACTGTCCTGCACCAGCAATGCTGCTTCGGCCTCCCGCGCAAGCGGACTCATGCGGCTATCGGTAATCGCAAGCAGTCGTGCGCCGCGTCGCACGCCCGCCTGCGCGAGTTCCTCCGTCTCCCCGGCATACGGGACGAACGAAATCGCGATCAGTACGTCGCCCTTCTGTACCGAGCGAATCTGCCCTTGCTGCATGTTTCCGAGACCGCTGAATAACCCGATGCGCTTGTCTGTATGCTGTAGCACGTAGTCAAGATAGACCGCAACCGGAAACGAGCGCCGCGATCCGGCGATCCAGATCGCCGGTGTTTGCGCAAGCATGTCCACCGCGTGCGCGAATGCCTGCTGGTCGAGTGTCTGCCGCAGCTGCTGCATCCCGGCGATGCTGCCGGCAAGAAACTCATCGGCGATCTGTTCGGGCCGCAGGTTCGACGAACCCGATTCGATCACGTCACGCAACCGTAAATCGTATGCACGCGCCGGCGCAATCTGCTCGACCAGCCCCTCTCTGAACAGGCGCTGCATTTCGGAGAAACCGGAAAACCCGAACTGCTGGGCAAAACGTACGATGGCCGATGGATGTACTCCGCACTGCTCGGCGAGCGACTGGACTCCCTCGAGACCGAGCCGGTCGCCATGCGTTTCCACGTGACGTGCAATCGCCTTGAGCCGCTTGCTCAAGCCATCGTATTCACTCGTAATGCGTTGGAGGAAATCTTCGATACTGTCGGGAGGACTCTGGATTGTGCTCATCTTTTCGCGCAAAATGCCGTCCTCGAAACGACGACGGTCCGCCAATTCGGGCTATCCGTTCAGCGATAGTCGACCCATACGCCACCCTGGTCCGCTGAGCGTACGCAATTCTCAACCCATCGCACCCCCTCTACGCCTGCCTCAATTCCCGGGTAGCGGATGTCACGCAACGCATGTGCATCGCGGCGGTCGGCAGCCTCCATCGCCAGCGCAAAGCGGTAGTACAGATTCGACCATGCGTCGAACAGTCCTTCGGGATGCCCCGCGCCGATACGGTCGTCATGGAGTGCGTTCAGATGCAGATAGGGCATTCCGCGGTCCAGGATCTGCGCCGGTTGTCCCTGAATTTCGTAACGCAGCTGGTTCGGATGCTCGTCCCACCATTCTATGCTCGCCCTGGAACCGATTACACGAATTTTCTGGCTATGCATCGCGCCCGCATTTACCGCGCACGACCACAGGTAGCCGACCGCCCCGCTCTCGTACTCCATGATCGTCATGGCGTTGTCCTCCAGCGGTGCCCGACTCTTCACGAAACTCTGCCGCGCACACATCAGCCGGTTGATTTTCAGATCTGGCAGCATCACTTCGGAGATGTAGAGAGGATGCGTGCCGATATCACCCAGCACATAGCTCGGACCAGCAAATTTCGGATCGACTCGCCAGCGCGTTGCAGGATTGGCCGCTTCAACACCTTCACTATGGAAGCCGTGAGCGAACTGCATTTGCACGATACGGATTTCACCGAGATCTCCACGCGCGATCATCTCGCGCGCCTGCTCGATCAGTTGATGCCCCGCATAGCCGTAGGTCACACCAACAACCAGTTGCTTCGCGCGCGACAATTCGAGCAGCTCTTCGGCTTCGGCCGTAGTGAAGCACAACGGCTTCTCGCAGACCACGTGCAGTCCGGCATTCAACGCGGCCTTGCAGATTTCGAAGTGCGTATTGTTCGGCGTTGCGATCGATACCGCACGAATGCCGTCGGGCCGCCGTGCTTCGGCTTCAAACATCGTCCGGTAATCTGCATAGCAGCGCTCAGCGCTGAGCCCCAACTCCTGTCCGAAGCTTCGCCCGCGCTCCGGGTCAATATCGAGGGCCGCGGCCATGAGCACAAAGCTGCCGTCGCGTAGTGCCGCCGACCGGTGAACATAGCCGATCTGGCTTCCAAGGCCACCGCCGACGAGGCCCCACGGGATGGAGCGTTCTACCAGAAGTCTTCCGTCAATCATTTTAATCACATTCCTTGACTATCAATATCAGGCAAATCCAGCCGAGACGAGGAATTCACGGCTCGCAGCCACATCCCGCAGACTGGTCCCGGCGTTACGGGGGTCGCGCTCCTGCTCGACCGTGATATAGCCCGCGAAGCCGATTTCTTCCAGTGTCCGCTTGATCAGCGGATAATCGAGAATCCCTTTACCGATCGGACACATCACGCCTCTCGCGCACGCCGCGAAAAAAGAAATGTGCTCGCCCATCACCTGTTCGTATGTCGCAAGATCGATGTCCTTGAAGTGCACATAGTCGAGACGGCCCGAATATTTTCGCAGCCACGTTGCCGGGTCCATCCCCGAGTAGTACAGATGGCCGGTGTCGAGGCACAATCCCGCCATGTCGAATGGAATATCGATCATGATGCGATCGATCTCGTCCGCAAACTCGATATAACCGCCCGCATGGGGATGAATCACTGCGCGCACGCCGAACTCGTCACGGGCGATCTGTGCAATCCGCCGTACATGGTCGACCATGCCCGCCCATTGCTCATCGGACAAACGCGGCGAGCGATCCGTATGACCCGCCGCGAAATCCCGCTCCTCATGCCCCCAGTCCATCACAACCAGGTACGGTGCTGGATAGCGTTGACCCGGCTGCGTCGGTAGTTGCGGCAATCCCTTGATCAATGCACATATCTCGCGCGTCTGGCGCAGAAGGCTCTGCAGATTGCCCGGGGAAACGAGATCATCGAAGATCGTACCCGCAGTAATACTCAGGCGCTGCCGGTCAAGTTCGGCGCGCACGACATCACGTTCCAGCGGAATATAGGCATAGGGGCCTAATTCGATGCCCGAGTACCCTGCCTGCGACGCCTCGGCCAACACGTGCCGCCACGGAGGTAGATGAGGATTCGTCACATCGTCCACACCCCAGCAACAAGGCGCACAACCGATCTTGATCGTCATGGCCGAAAATTTATGGATAGAAGGCCGGCTGTGCTGGCAGAGTGATTTGTTCGACCTTGCCACTCTTTTGCGCGAGGACGCAGGCGTCGGCAGCGACTGCCGCGGCATAACCGTCCCACGACGACGGGCCGGTCAGCGCGCCGTTGCGAACACCGTCGATGAACGCCTGCAATTCGACGTCATACGATGCGATAAATCGCTCTTTCCAGTCAGTCATGATTGCCGACCCATTGCGCGCCGCATGCTTGAGCGAAACCGTCGGCGGATCGGGCAGCTTCGCGATGCCGCTCTCGCCCACTACCTCGCACTGGATGTCGTAGCCGTACTGGCAGTTGACGAAGATCTCGACGTCGATACGCACGCCGCTTGTCGTCTCCAGCAAAACGATTTGCGGATCAGCGAGATGTGGCGATGCGCTGCGCGACCTCTTCGGATACACAACCTGCGCGCTCACATAGTCTTCTCCGAGCATCCAGCGCAGCACGTCGAGTTCGTGGATCAGCGTATCGGTGATAGCCATGTCTGTTGTATAACGTTCGCCAACAGATGGGTTCCGGTGCGCGCAATGCAGCATCAACGGCACACCGATCGTGCCGCTGTCGATAACCGCCTTGAGGGCGCGATAGCCGGCATCGTATGGACGCATGAAACCGACCTGAACGAGCCGGCGCCCATGCGCCTGCTCTGCCTCGATGATTCGCATGCAGCCTTCAGCGGTCACAGCAAGCGGCTTCTCGCAGAACACGGGCTTACCACGCGCTATCGACTTTAGTACGAACTCTTCATGCGTCGGGCCCCACGATGTAACAAGAACAGCCTGCACATCCGGCGCGTCGATCAGTGCATGACCGTCCACGTACACCTCGGCATTGAGTCCATACGCTGTTACTGCGTGTTGGGCCTGTTGCGGATCAATATCGTTCACCGCGACGACGCGGGCGCCCGACAACGTGCACGTAAGACGCCGGATGTGATCCTGACCGATCGCACCGCAACCGACCACGCCAATCTGTAGAGTCATGAAATATTCCCCTTTAGCCAGTCTTCAGCGCACTGCGGCACGAAAGTACTGATTGATATAGCGATTCATTTCGCCATGCATGAAACGCGAGGATGCCTCGGCACGCTCCTCCCAGGCAAAGACACATGACGACATCACACCGTCGAATCCGGCCTCGCCGAGCGTGCCGAAAAATACGTCCCAGTCGATCTCCCCCTGGCCAATATCCAGATGCTGATGTACGCGGATGTGTGACGACCCGGGCGGATTGACGATATAGCGCAACTGGCTGCTCTTTTTGTGATCGAACGTGTCGGCCACACGCACGTGCGCAAGAACCGGCGCAGCTTCGCGGATCATCGCGGCCATAT
The DNA here is from genome assembly GCF_017104805.1 of Paraburkholderia sp. Ac-20347. NCBI lineage: Bacteria > Pseudomonadati > Pseudomonadota > Betaproteobacteria > Burkholderiales > Burkholderiaceae > Paraburkholderia > Paraburkholderia sp. Ac-20347. The sequence continues at coordinate 47,747 of NZ_JAAGPN010000002.1, forward strand.
CGTCGCCGTAGTAGAACGTATGCGGCGCGATGTACGACAGCTTCAGCGCGTTCGATCCGATGTTCTTCACGATGTCGATCGCCGGCTGCAGTTGCTCAATCCAGTCCTCGGGATGCGGCTCGACCGAAAGCGTGATGCCCTCACGTTCGAAGATCGGCAACAGTTCGTCCATCGAGCGAAACCATGCTGCCTCGCACATTTCTTTGGGATTCGCGCCGGGCCGCTCACCGACGGAGCGCTCAGGCGACGCACCACGGCCGAATTCAGACACCATGAGCTGGCAATCCATCTCGACGGCAACTTCGATTGCCTTTTTCCAGCAACGCATCGCCCATTGCCGTTCGTCCTCGAAAGGGCTCGCCCAGCGGTACATTGGCTGTAGCGACGCCAGTCCTACACCGCTCGCCTGCATGGCCTGCTTGAACGAGCCCATGCGCTCCCTGGTTGCGCGCGGCATCACCCACCAGTCGAGGAAATCGCTGCGCGGCGACAGCTCGATCTGGTTGTAACCGAGATCGGCCACGGCTCGCGGCAACGCCTCCAGCGACAGGTGACGGATCATGTAGGGATCCAAAGCAACTTTCATGATGATTTCTCCATTGAGAGATTGTCAGGGACCCGCAGACGATGCGGCGGATATTCAATGCTTGTCTGGACCGGGAATCAGCGGCGCTTTTTCTTGTTGCGGTACTGATCGACGACCACCGCCGCGACGATGATGGCACCCTTGACCATCTCCTGGTAATACGCGTCGATGCGGATAAACGTAAATCCCGAAGTCATCACGCCGAGGATCAGCACGCCGATCACCGTGCCCGTGATGCGCCCCAACCCGCCGGTCAGCGAAGTACCGCCAATCACGACCGCCGCAATCGCGTCAAGCTCATACATCATGCCCATTCCAGACTGTCCCGAAATTGCCCGTGCTGCGGTCACGGTGCCCGCGATGCCGGACAGTGCACCAGCAATTGCGTAGATCCAGATCAGATGGCGCGTCACATTGATGCCCGACACAACGGCAGCCTGGCGGTTCGCACCAATCGCATACGTCACCTTGCCAAAGCGCGTATAGCGCAGCACCACATGAAAAACTACAGCGACCGCGATAAAGATCAACACGGGATTGATACCCGAGCCGATGGCCGCGAACTGGTCGGTCAGCATCGACACTGGCATGCCGTTCGTGAACCACTTCGCGAACCCGCGCGCTGCGACCATCGTGCCGAGCGTCGCGATAAACGGCGGAATACCGGTTCCCGCAATCAACACGCCGTTGATCAGCCCGACCATCAGCCCTGTGACGATGCCCGCGAGCAGAGGCCAGACGATCGGCAGGTCGGTCAGGTGCGGAAATACGGCGCCCGCATAGTCGGACGTCTGCGCTAGGCTGGCTGATACCACGGCAGCTGCGGCCACGACAGATCCGGGAGAGAGGTCGATACCACTCGTGATGATGACGAGATTCGCTCCCACCGCGATGATGCCGATCACCGCCATCTGCAGGATGATGATCTCGAGACGCTGCACGTTGAAGATGAAACTTTGTCCAACGACGATCCAGCCGACCACTTCAAAAAACAGACTGATGCCGATGAGGACGAGGAAGATACTCAGCTCGGGCGGCCATCTGAAATGCCGTTCCTTTTTCGAACTGACGGGCGGTTGCGCCGCTGATTGGAAATTGCTCATTGCATTGTCTCCGTAGGTTGCTTGGGCTTAGCGGGACGCCAGATCCATGATTCGAACCTGATCCGCGTCCTTGCGTTCGACGATGCCGGTCATCCGACCTTCGTGCATGACCATGATGCGGTCGCTCATGCCCAGAACCTCCGGCATTTCGGACGAAATCATCAGCACCGCGACACCTTCTCCCGCCAGTTTGCTCACGAGGCGGTGGATCTCCGCCTTCGCACCAACATCGATCCCGCGCGTCGGTTCGTCGAGGATGAGGATCTTCGGTCGCGTCAACAGCCAGCGCCCGATCAGCACTTTCTGCTGGTTGCCGCCGGACAGGTTCTGGATCTCTTCGTAAAGTCCGGGCGTTTTCACTCGAAGCTGCCGGCTCATCTCCTCACAGTCACGCTTCAACTCCGTCTGCCTGACGAAATTGAACTTCACATAGCGGCTTTGCAGCACGGCTGCTTCCATGTTCGCGAGCAGATCGAGATTCAGGAAGCATCCCGTGTCCTTGCGGTCCTCGGTCAGAAATGCCATGCCGTGCTTCATGGCCTTCGCCGGCCTGTCGATGCGCACCGGCTTGCCGTTGATAAGGATCTCACCGGCCGTCGCAGGAACGACGCCGAACAACGCCTCCGCGACATTCGAGCGTCCGGAGCCAACGAGCCCCGCAACGCCAAGAATCTCGCCGGCACGCAGATCGAAGCTCACGTCGCGGAATGCGCCGTCAACGCCGAGGTTTTTCACCGACAACACGACGTCGCCAATCGGTACGTCCTGCTTCGGAAACATCTGCGTGATCTCACGACCGACCATCATGCGAATGATATCGTCGCGCGTCACATCGCTGGAGGCATGTGTACCGATGTATTTGCCGTCGCGAAACACCGAGAACTCGTCGGCGATTTGAAACAGCTCATTCATTTTGTGCGTGATATAGACGATACCTTTTCCCTGCTCACGCAACTGCCGGATAATGCGGAACAGGTGCTCGACTTCCTTGTCAGTCAGCGCGGAAGTCGGCTCATCCATGATCAGGACGTCAGAATCGAACGACACTGCTTTTGCTATCTCGACCATCTGGCGGCTCGCGACTGTGAGCTTGCGCACATCGATGTCAGGATCGATATCGATCGATAGCCGCTCGAACAACGCCTGAGTCTGCTTGCGCAGTTGCACATGATCCACGAAGCCAAAGCGGTTTTTGGGCTCGCGGCGAATCCAGATATTCTCGGCCACGCTCATGTACGGCATCAGGTTCAATTCCTGATGGATCATTGCTATCCCACGATCGAGCGCATCGAGCGGGCCCTTGAGTGCAACCGGCTTGCCTTTGACGAGAATTTCGCCCTTGTCTGGGGCATAGATGCCGGCGATGATCTTCATAAGCGTGGACTTGCCAGCGCCGTTCTCCCCCATCAGCGCATGCACGCTACCCGGGCGCACCCGGAATTGGACACCGTCGAGTGCGACGACGCCCGGAAAGGACTTGCCAACGCCGCGCACCTCAAGCAGACAGTCCGTGTCGGCGAACGCAGGCGAGTCGGAGTGCACATCGAAATCTGGCGCGGCCGGCGCTATCTTGACGGCGGACATATTTTTTCCTCTCAGGAAACCAGCGGCCAGCGCGCGAGCAAGCCGCCGGACGTCAACAATGGCGATCAGGGCTTGGCGTACTGAGCCATGTTCGCGGGCGTCACGAGCTCGAATGGCACGTTCACGAAACGATCGACGTTTTGCTTGTGTGCGAGCTTGATCGCCGCATCGACCGACTGCGTGCCCTGGCCCAGTGCGTTCTGGTACACGGTGACCTTCAGGTCACCGGCCTTCATCGCCGCAATGCCATCGGGCGTCGCGTCGATGCCGGCAACGATCATGTTCGGCCTCATCTTGTGCGTCGCCTTCAGTGCGTTGATTGCGCCAATCGCCATTTCGTCGTTGTTCGAGATGATCGCGTCGAACTGTGTGCCGGAACTCAGCCAGTTCATTGTGATGTCCTGGCCCTGGGTGCGGCTCCATTTGCCTTCACGCTTGTCAACGATCTTGATGCCCGCACAGGGTTTGGTTGCCAGCACATTTTCGATGTCCTGCGTACGCGTGCGCGCTGCCTCGTTCGACAGGTCGCCGGTCAGGACCAGCACATCGCCCTTCCCCTTGAGCAGCTTGCAAACCTCCTGGGTCTGAAGCGTCCCCGACGCTTTCTCGTCGGAAGCAACCACGGCGACGCCAGGCGGCAACTTGTTGAAATCGACCGGCTTGCGATTGACATAGACAAGCGGAATACCAGCCGCCGTCACGATCTTCGTGAGCTTGGGCGTTACATCAGTGTCCACCGCGTTCACGATGATCGCATCGTCCTTCTCCGCGATCATGTTCTGGATCTGGCTCAGCTGCTTGCCGATGTCGTTGCCTGCATCCTCGATATCGAGGGTCACGCCCTTCTTCTGCGCTTCGTTCTCCATGCTGTGCCGAAGGATCGTGAGAAACGTGTCGTTAAAATTCGCCATCGCCACACCGATTTTTTCCGCGTGGGCCAGCGGGGACATCAGAACAGCAGCAGCGGTGACGGCCATCAATCTGGTTTTCATGATCTCTCTCTGTCTCCTATATGTTGAATGTGTCCGGCAGCAGCGCTCGTCGTGCGGCCCGGCCGGAGCGCGAACCGCATGCTTTGTCAGAACGAAACTGTAGTTCACGCAGACTCGTTTTTGGAAATTAATTTCTAGGTGTTTTCACGGAAGGAAATACATTTCCAAAATAACTAGACTTCATCCGCAACCTGGATTCTCCCTGGAGGCGGAGGCCTGACTCTCGCGGCGACGAGCGCCGTCAACGACCCTCCGCTGGACCTGCCCCAATTAGCTGGCGCCGCTGCGCGCCGAGCGCGAGCGTGACGACAGATATGAGCGTGTTGAACTTTCCAAGTAATCGCCCCATTGACCTGGCCTGTCTGGGCCGAGTGGCCGTGGATCTCTATTCGCAACAGTTTGGTAGCCGCCTTGAAGATTCGCGCAGCTTCCAGATGTATCTCGGCGGATCGTCCGGGAACCTGGCGTTTGGCGTCGCCCGTCTCGGCCTGAAAACCGCGATGATTTCGCGCGTTGGCGACGAGCAGATGGGTCGTTTCTTGCGCGAGACGCTGGAGCGTGAGGGGTGCGACACGTCCCAGTTGCAGTCAGACCCGGAGCGCCCGACCGCGCTCGTGCTGCTCGGACTCAAGGATCGCGACACATTCCCGCTGCTGTTCATGCGGGAAAACTGCGCGGACATGGCGGTGCGCGCCGATGAAATTGACGAGCACTTCATTGCAGGCTGCCGGGCGCTGTCGATCACGGGCACCCATCTGTCCACACCGACCACCCGCGAAGCAGCGCTAACGGCACTCGATTACGCAGGTCGCCATGGCGTGGTGCGCGTACTCGACATTGACTACCGTCCCGTGCTTTGGGGGCTGACGAGCCGTGGTGCCGGAGAAAACCGCTACGTACCGGACGAGCGTGTGACGCAGCAACTGCAGGACATGCTTGGTGAATTCGACCTGCTCGTTGGCACGGAAGAAGAATTCCTGATTGCGGGAGGCGTGCCGCACGACCTGATCGCATCGCTTCGCGCGGTGCGCCGTATCAGCCGCGCAACGTTCGTTGTCAAGCGCGGCGCGCTTGGATGCTGTGTGATCGAGGGCGACGTTCCCGAGCGGGTCGACGATGCGCCGACCTTTGGCGGAGAACGGGTCGAAGTGCTCAACGTGCTTGGCGCAGGCGACGCGTTCCTGTCCGGCCTGCTCAGCGGCCTGTTGCGCGGAAACGACTGGGCCGAATCCACGCGTATCGCGAACGCGTGTGGCGCGATTGTGGTCTCGCGGCATGCGTGTTCGGCGGCAATGCCGACGCCGGCTGAACTCGATCACTGGTTTAGCGGCAGCCGCAACCCGGCCGTCGACATGGATCGCGATCTCGCTCATCTGCATCGCGTGACGATCGCTCGCCCGCAATGGGAAGAACTATGCGTAATGGCGTTCGACCACCGCGCCCAGTTCTACGATATTGCGGTTCAGGCTGGTGCCGACGAGTCGCGTATCCCCGCGCTCAAGCGTTTGCTCGTGCGGGCCGCCGAACAGGTGGAACGCAGTCACGCCATCGAGGGTCACGTCGGCGTGCTGATCGACGGCGGCGCGTATGGTCGCGACGCGCTCGCGTCGGCGACCGGGCGAGGCTGGTGGGTCGGACGCCCGATCGAGTTGCCGGGCTCGCGACCACTGCGCTTCGATGAGACGCGCTCGGTAGGCTCCGCGCTGATCCACTGGCCAACCGAACAGGTCGTCAAATGCCTCGTGCATTATCACCCAGACGACCCGGTGGACATGCGCCTCGACCAGGAGCAGCGACTGCTTGAGGTCTGGGAAGCGACCCGGGAAAGCGGTAATGAATTGCTGGTCGAGGTGATTCCGCCGCGTGCGTTGACGCTCCCCGGCACCGAAGACGAAGCGGTTCTTCGTTCTATCGCACGCTTCTACAACCTCGGTATTAAACCCGAATGGTGGAAACTCGCACCAATGAGCGCCGATGGCTGGACCAAGCTCGACGCGCTCATCGCCGAACGCGATCCGTACTGCCGCGGCGCCGTGATTCTCGGGTTGAACCAGCCGCTGCAATATCTGATCGACAGCTTTGGCAGCGCCACCAATCCGATCGTCAAGGGCTTCATGGTCGGCCGTACGCTGTGGGCCGACGCTTCGCAGAAGTGGCTGAGCGACAAAATCGATGACCAGGTCTTCATCAACGAAGTGGCAGGCAACTTCGCCCAGCTCGTGAACGCCTGGATCAACCGCCACAGTGTCGCGCGTTCCGCAGCCTGAGCCGCCCTGCAACGACATACCGAATCAACAATGAAAACGACCGTAAGACTGACTGTGAGCCAGGCGCTCGTACGTTATCTGGCCGCACTGCAAGCCGAAGTCGTCCAACCGGACGGCCACACCGAAATTCTGCCGTACTGCGCTGGCGTGTTCGCGATTTTCGGCCACGGTAACGTGGCCGGCCTCGGTGAGGCGCTGCAGGCCGAAAAAGACCGCCTGCCGACCTTGCGCGCCCACAACGAGCAGGGCATGGCCAATGCGGCCGTTGCGTTTGCCAAGGCAAATTTCCGTCAGCGCATGATGGCCGTGACGTCCAGCATCGGCCCGGGCGCGACCAACATGCTGACCTCCGCAGCTCTCGCTCACGTAGCACGTTTACCGCTCCTGCTCCTGCCCGGCGACGTTTTCGTATCGCGCATGCCCGACCCGGTCCTGCAACAGGTGGAGAGCTTCGAGCAGGGCGACGTCAGTGCAAACGACTGCTTCCGCCCGGTCACGCGATACTTTGACCGGATCACGACTCCCGAGCAGTTGCTGGTCGCGCTGCCGCGCGCGATCCAGGTGATGACAGATCCGGCACAATGCGGCCCGGTCTGCCTCGCACTGCCTCAAGACGTGCAGACGTTCGCGTACGACTGGCCGGAGGACTTCTTCCGTCCTCCGATCATCCGTATGCGTCGCCAGCCAGCCGATGCGATCGAGTTGGCCGATGCGGCCGTGTTGCTGAAGTCGGCGAAAAGTCCATTGATCGTCGCGGGTGGCGGTGTGCTGTACAGCCAGGCCTGGGACGCGCTGCGCGCGTTCGCCGAAACGCATGGCGTGCCGGTCGCGGAATCCCAGGCGGGCAAAGGCAGCCTCGCCTGGAATCACCCGCTCAATCTCGGCTCGATTGGCGTAACAGGCTCGCCAGCCGCGAACCGGGCCGCCGGGCAATGCGACGTTGTGTTCGCGGTCGGCACCCGGCTGCAGGACTTCACCACCGGCTCGCACGCGCTCTTCGGCCACGCGGATCTGCTGAGCCTGAACGTGCAGCCGTTCGACGCCGGCAAGAAGCGCGGCCAGCAACTGGTCGCCGACGCGCGCACGGGCCTCGAACAGCTATCGGCAGAACTGTCCCAATGGCAGGCGCAGCCTGAGTGGACTGCCAGTTGCCGCGACCATGCGATGACATGGAATGAGCGTGTGACCGAGCTCACGACACACGTCCCGAAGGACACGCCACCATATGACGCCGAAGTCATCGGGGCGGTGCGCCAATCCGCGCTCGACGTCGGCGTCGACAGTGCATTGGACGACATCGTCGTCTGTGCTGCCGGCACGCTGCCTGCGGAGCTTCACAAGCTGTGGCGCAGCGGGCAGCCGGGCAACTACCACATGGATTACGCGTACTCGTGCATGGGTTATGAGGTCGCAGGCGGCCTCGGCGCGAAGCTTGCACGACCCGAGCGCGAGGTGATCGTGATGGTGGGCGATGGCTCATACATGATGCTCAACTCCGAACTCGCGACATCGGTGATGCTCGGCGAGAAGATCATCGTCGTGATTCTCGACAACCGCGGCTACGGCTGCATTGAGCGACTGCAGCTCAAATGCGGCGGCGCGAGCTTCAACAACATGCTCGATGATTGCGTCCCCGAAGGCGGAGAACGTTCGTCGATCGATTTCGCCATGCACGCGCGCGCGCTCGGTGCCGAAGCCGTTCATGTGCGAGACATCAACGAACTGCGCCGCGAAATGCGCCGTGCCCGCACGGCTACGAAAAGCCAGGTGCTCGTGATCGACACGACCCACCATCGCACGACCGACGATGGCGGCGCGTGGTGGGAAGTGGCGGTTCCGCAAGTGTCGTCCCGCCCTGACGTCGAACGCGCGCGCCAGGACTATCTCGAAGAAAAGAACCGGCAACGGCGCTGATGCGCGAGCCGCATATTGACTATCCCCAAGGAAAAAGCTCATGAGCTGGAATGTTCGTATTGGTATCAATCCGTTATCGTGGATGAATGACGACCTGCCGTCGCTCGGCGGTAAAACGCCGCTCGAAACGGCACTGAAGGAAGGCGCGGAGATTGGTTACGAGGGGTTCGAGCTCGGCAACAAGTTTCCGAAGACCGGACCGGAGCTCAAAGCGAAGCTGGACGAATTCGGTCTTGCCTGCGTCTCAGGCTGGTATTCGGGATTCCTGGCCGAAGTCGCGCCAGGTCAAAACGATGCCGACACGGTTGCCGCCGAGATCGAGCGCTGCCGTGCACACATGACCAAGCTGCAGTACAACGACGTAAGGGTGGTCGTTTATGGGGAATGCGCGGGCACGATCCAGGGGCAAATCGATACGCCAGTATCGAAGCGCCCGCACTTCATCGACGACGAAGCCTGGCGGCGCTACGCGGCCCGTCTGAACGCGTTCGGCGCGCACCTTCTGGACACCTACGGCATTAAGCTCGCCTATCACCACCACATGGGTGCGTATGTCGAATCGCCGGACGACGTCGACCGCCTGATGGCGCTCACTGACCCGGCCAAGGTGTTCCTGCTGTTCGACACCGGCCACGCATACTTCGGCGGAGCAGCCGATCCGGTTGCCATGCTGACAAAACACGTGTCGCGAGTCGTGCATGTGCACTGCAAGGACGTTCGCCCGCAGGTCATCTCGCAGGCCCGCAACGATAGCTGGAGCTTCCTGAACGGAGTGCTCAACGGCACGTTTACGGTGCCAGGCGACGGTGCGCTCGACTACGAGGCGGCCCTGCGCGTGCTGAAGGCTGCGAATTACCAGGGCTGGCTCGTCGTTGAAGCCGAGCAGGACCCCGCAGTTGCGCCGAGCTACGAATATGCAAAAAAGGGCTTTGACACGCTGCGCGCGCTCGTCGACGGGCTCGGCGCCTGACGTGCGGCGCGCCCACAATCCGAAGAGGAACCACTTCCATGACGATTTCCCCGTTGCTGGTCAAGGCATCGTCCCAGCGTGAAATATGTAACGTCACGCCTGAATCCGCAGGTTGGCAGCACGTTGGCTTTCGCGCGCTGCGCCTGAAGGCCGGTGATCACGAAGTGATCGCCACCGGCTCGCGCGAATTGTGCGTTGTCGTGCTCACCGGCACGATTCGCGCCGAAGTCGATGGCGAGGTGTTCGACGACCTCGGCACGCGCGACAGCGTATTCGATGCCGTGTCGCCCGACGCGCTGTATGCACCCGCAAGCAAGACCGTCACGATCACGGCAACACGCGACTCCGAGGTCGCATTGTGCACCGCGCCGGGTGTCAGCCCCGACAAACCGGTTCAGCGTCTCGAGGGCGCACGCATGCGACGCATGACACGCGGCGAAGGCACAAATACGCGCCATGTGTGCGACATCCTGATGGGCGACAACCCGGCGGCGGACAGATTGCTCGTCGTTGAGGTCATCACGCCGGCCAGCCATTCCAGTAGCTATCCTCCGCACAAACACGACACCGATGCAGCGCCCACCGAAACCGTGCTGGAAGAGACGTACTACCACCGGATCGACCCGCCGCAGGGCTTCGGTTTCCAGCGCGTTTATACCGACGATCGAAGTCTCGACGAGGCCTGCGTTATTGAAAACCATGACGTCGTGCTCGTGCCGCGCGGCTATCACCCGGTCGTCGCGCCCCACGGGTACAACCTGTACTACCTGAACGTAATGGCGGGACCAAGCCGCTCATGGGCGTTCAAGAATGACCCGGCGCACGAGTGGATGCTGCAACCTCAAGCCAGCAACTGACGACCCACGCCGCTCACTTCACCTGTGATATGCCGTCTTGCACAGGGTCGCGTGCGGCACATCAAGGGAGATGAACGTGGACGCATCTATCTCGATCGAAAGCCGCCCCTTTGAAGCCTGCGCCTCGACGCCGACGCTGCCGGACTTCAACGAGAGCATCGCACGCAGACTTGGCGAGATGGCCGCCAACATCGCCGTGCGACGTGGACTGCCGATTGCCGTCAGCGTCGTTTCCCAGCGCAGTCCTCTGTTCTATTGCACGCTGGACGGCAACCGTACCGAAGACAGCGAATCTATCCGGCGCAAACAGAACACCGTATTTCGTTTCCGGAAAAGCTCGCACGACGTCGGTCGGATGTTTGCGCAAGCCGGATGGTCGCTGGAATCGCAAGGCCTTAGCGCGCGTGACTATGCGCTTGACGGCGGTAGCGTGCCTTTGAGCCTTGTAGATACCGGCATCGTCGGCGTGATGACCGTGACCGGGCTCGATTGCGCCCGAAATCACGAACTCGCTGTCGAGATCGTAAGGTGTTACCTCGATGAAGTCGGTCCAGATTTTGCACGTGACTGACGGCGTTATTGCAAGCGTAGCCCGATCAGACAGCGACGTTACACTGACTTCGCCACTACGAACCTCCCCGATCGCACGGGCGCCCTGAATTTCTTCACCATCGTTTTCGGCGGAAATTATTGGACTCGTTGCGAGGCGTCTTGAGGCAATTTCGTCCTAAGGATATACGCCACTTCACAGCCGACACAAGACGCAATCCTGTCCTCAGGCAGGCGCTCGGCGAGTTTGATCACAGCTGCTCCGCTTCACGCAGGTTGATGCCCCGCGGCACCACTGCCTTCAAGCCGTTCGAATAATCGCGCCAGTTTTGTCTCGGCATCGCGCAGCGAGCCCACCGGAACGCTCTGGAGCTGAAGGTCGTAGACCCGGAGGACCTGCCTGATTGCCGCCTCATCTTCCGGTCGAATCAGCCAGACACCAGATATGTAGCCTGCGCCCGCGGCATCATCGAGCACCTTCTCGGCGATCGAATACAAACGGCGATCCGCCGCTCCGTACCCCTCTCTCCATAAAAAGAACGACAAATATGTCGTGTGGACGAGTTGAAATAACAGATGCCTGTTGCCGTGCCCAGACCTACTAGCCACAAATGCCAGATAGCTTCGGAGCAGCCGGTCGACCGTTTGGGGTCTGGGCAAAGGCATCAGCAAATGCCTGTCTCGCGCGGGCGAGCGCCGCGAAACTGTCGGATGCCCCAGGACATCACGGGGACCTGACATGCGTCGACGGCTCACGGACGCTCAACTTCGTTGCCATCTCTTGTGCGGTCCGACAGATAGAGGAAAATTCGTCGGTATCGAGAGACGCACCGCCTACGAGAGCGCCATCGATGTCGCGCTGACTGAGCAGTTCGGCCGCATTCGAGGCTTTAACGCTTCCACCGTAAAGAAGGGGAAGCGCCGCGAGACCCGGATCGCGCCCCCTGAGCACGTTTCGAATATGCGCGTGCACACGCTGAGCCTCCGTAGGGGTGGCGGTTATGCCCGAACCAATGGCCCAAAGCGGCTCATACGCGACCGCAAGCTGACGGGCCTCGGCAATGCTCAACTGGCCGAAGATATTTTCGATTTGCGCTCCCACAACACGCTCCGTCAGGCCCGACTCCCGTTCGGCTAGCGTTTCCCCCACACACAGAATTGGAATGAGCCCACTTTCAATCGCACGTCGCGCCTTCATGGCGATCACAGCCGAATCCTCACCGTGATAGATGCGACGTTCGGAGTGTCCGACAATTGCATAGCGGCACCCGAATTCTGCGACCATCGCGGCACCGACTTCACCAGTGAATGCACCCTGGGCATTTGGCGACACATCCTGCACGCCCCACGATATGCTCGTCTCTTGCAACTCGCCCTGGGCCTGTGCGACAAAAGGAAACGGAACACAGATGGCAACGTCCACGTTGGACAATGAATCTGATACCGCTTCAACCAATGCATGAAAAAGTCGGGCATTGCCTTCCCTACTCCCATGCATCTTCCAGTTTCCGATAACGAGTTTTCGTGGCGGTTGAAATGCGCTAGCCAATATTTCCTCGACGTATAAATTGTGAATCCACCCACGGCATGCATCCACAGGTGTCCGCAAACCTGCCGCGGGCCTCTCTCTACTGCGCTTCACGTCGGCTGGCAAGGCGGCGACCCCGGACACCATATGCGCCCCAACGCAAGTGCGTTCAGCACCTGCGTGGGCAACGATTGGCAGGCGCCCGATGTGCCGCGAGAAACCAGATCAGGCCTGGGCGGAACAGTCAAGCCACCTGCCTGCACTTACCTGGCGACGGGCATCGTGAACTCAGCGCCCTTCTCAGTGCTCTCCGGCCAGCGCTGCATGATCGACTTCTGCTTCGTATAGAAGCGCACGCCTTCTTCGCCGTAGGCGTGCATGTCGCCGAACAGGCTGCGCTTCCAGCCGCCGAAGCCGTGCCACGCCATCGGCACCGGAATCGGCACGTTGATGCCCACCATGCCCACTTCGATCTGGCGGCCGAACTCGCGCGCCACATGGCCGTCGCGCGTGAAGCACGCCACGCCGTTGCCGAACTCGTGGTCGTTAATCAACTGCACGGCCTCGGAGAAGTCCTTCACGCGCACACAAGCCAGCACCGGCCCAAAGATTTCTTCCTTGTAGATGCGCATTTCGGGCGTGACGTGGTCGAACAGCGTGCCACCCGTGAAGAAGCCGCCTTCATGTCCGGACACCTTCAGGCCACGTCCGTCCACGACCAGCGCTGCGCCTTCCTCGACGCCGGTGGCGATATAGCCCTCGATGCGCTCCAGTGCCTGACGCGTCACGACAGGGCCCATTTCCGCGTCGGCTTCCATGCCATTTTTCACCTTGAGCGTGCGGGCGCGCTCGGCGAGACGCGGGATGATCTTTTCAGCCACGTCACCCACGAGCACCGCCACCGAAATCGCCATGCAGCGCTCGCCAGCCGAACCGTAGCCCGCGCCGATCAGCGCATCCACCGCCTGGTCGAGATCGGCGTCAGGCATCACAACCATATGGTTTTTCGCGCCGCCAAGCGCCTGCACACGCTTGCCGTGCTTCGCGCCGGTCTCGTAGATGTAGTTCGCAATCGGCGTCGAGCCGACGAAGCTTACGGCCCTCACATCACGGTGCGCGAGCAGTGCGTCGACAACGATCTTGTCGCCCTGCACGACGTTAAATGCTCCGTCCGGCAAGCCTGCTTCCTTGAGCAGGCGCGCCATGAAAAGCGCCGCCGACGGGTCACGCTCGCTAGGCTTGAGGATGAACGTACAACCGGCAGCCAGCGCGACCGGAAACATCCAGCACGGCACCATGCACGGAAAGTTGAATGGCGTGATACCAGCGACCACACCGAGCGGCTGACGTACGGTCCAGTTGTCCATGCCCGTGGAGACCTGCTCCGTATAGTCGCCCTTGAGCAGTTGCGGGATGCCGCAGGCGAATTCGATCACGTCGACGCCTCGCGCCACTTCGCCCTGCGCGTCGGCGAACACCTTGCCGTGCTCGGCGGTGATGATCGCAGCGAGTTCGTCCTTGTGGCGATTCATCAATTCGAGAAAACGCAGCATCACGCGCGCGCGGCGGATCGGCGGCGTGTCGCGCCACTTCGGGAACGCCGCTTTCGCGCTTGCCACGGCGGCATCCACGTCGACGGATTCGCCCAGCACAAGCTGGCGCGCCACGGCGCCCGTCGCCGGATTGAAAACCGCCTGAATGCGCTCACCGGCACTGCGTACGCTCTTTCCGCCGATGAAATGCACCACGTCTGCTGAATCGGTATAGGCCTGCATGTCATCTTCTCCAAGGATTATCGACCTGGCCCAGTGTACGGAGGCGACGCGGGCATGCAAAGGTGCAAACGCTGAACTGATTGTTTGTAACCTTGAACAATCATCGGGTGATGCCATGAAATATCGCAGGGCATGGTGCTACCATCAGTACCCGAAGGTGGAACCCGTCACCACGCGACTCGCAGCGACAGGCACAGGTATGGATACACAAAAAATTGAAGTACTCTGGTCGCATCTGCACTGGCTGATCATGCTGGCAGAGCAAGGCAGCTACACGGCCACCGCGACACAGCTCGGCGTAAGCAAGGCGGCCGTTAGCCAACGCATCACGGAACTGGAGCGCATCGCCGGCGTCGCACTCGTGCAGCGCACCACGCGCAGTGTGCGCATTACCGAAGCGGGGCAGCAGCTCGTGGAAGAAACGCGCGCGCAGTTCGAGCACATCGCGACGAGCTTCGCAAACGTGCGCGAAATGGCGGACGACGTTCGCGGAACGGTGCGCGTCACGGCACCGGTCGCATTCGCGAGGCAGCAACTCGTGCCCCGTCTCGCGCAATTCGCACGCGCCAACCCCGAGGTGCGTGTGCAACTTGAACTCTCCGACCGGCTAACCTCCATCGCGAGCGAAGGTTTCGACCTCGCAATCCGTCATAGCGCACAGGTGCCGGAAACACACGTGGCCAGGAAACTCTGCGATACGCGCTCGGTGATCGTCGCCACGCCGGTCTACCTCAAGCGACGCGGTACGCCGCATACGCCGGATGCGCTCACCACGCACGACTGCCTGTACTACCCGCGCACGCTGGGCTCGGCAATCTGGTCATTCGAGAAGGTAGGACGTCGAACGAAGAACGGGCGCGTGAACGTGACAGTGAACGGGCCGGTGTCGGCCAACAACAGCGAGGCATTACGCGATGCGGCGCTCGAACACTTAGGCATCACGCTGCTACCGGATTTCAGCGCTCAATCCGCATTGCAGGCCGGCAAGCTTGTCGTGCTGTTGCCCGACTGGCGCCCGGTTGGCGCCTTTGCTTCGCAATTGCACGTGGTGCGCCCGTACGGCGCGCACGTGCCGCGCGCCGTGACACGCTTCAGTGAGTTCCTGCGGCAGTCATTCAGCGAGGGTTTCGGATTGCAATGAATTCAGGTTGACTTATTTCCGTCGGCATCCACGGTATGACGCGACGAAAGCTCCAGCCGGTACGCAAGCGCGATGAACAGGCTTTGCACGAGCCCCATCGTCGCCGACAATGTGCGAAACCCGAATGTCGCACTGTCCTGCACCAGCAATGCTGCTTCGGCCTCCCGCGCAAGCGGACTCATGCGGCTATCTGTAATCGCAAGGAGTCGTGCCCCGCGGCGCACGCCCTCCTGCGCAACCTCCACCGTCTCGCTGGCATACGGCTCGAACGAAATCGCGATCAGTACGTCACCCTCGCGCACCGAGCGAATCTGTCCTTGCTGCATGCTGCCGAGTCCGCTGAACAACCCGATGCGCTTGTCTGTATGCTGTAGCACGTAGTCAAGATAGACCGCAATCGGAAACGAGCGCCGTGATCCGGCGATCCAGATCGCCGGTGTTTGCGCGAGCATGTCCACCGCGTGCGCGAATGCCTGCTGGTCGAGTGTCTGCCGCAGCTGCTGCATGCCGGCGATGCTGCCGGCAAGAAACTCATCGGCTATCTGTTCGGGCCGCAGGTCAGACGATCCCGATTCGATCACGTCACGCAACCGTAAATCGTATGCACGCGCCGGCGCAATCTGCTCGACCAGCCCCTCTCTGAACAGGCGCTGCATTTCGGAGAAACCGGAAAACCCGAACTGCTGGGCAAAACGTACGATGGCCGATGGCTGCACCCCGCACTGCTCGGCGAGCGACTGGATTCCCTCGAGACCGAGCCGGTCACCGTGCGTTTCGACATGGTGGGCGATCGCCTTGAGCCGCTTGCTCAGGCCGTCATATTCACTCGTAATGCGCTGCAGCAATTCTTCGACGTTGGCGGGTGGATTCTGGAATGGGCACATCTTTTGGGTGCGAAATCAACGCCCTCGCAAGGTAAGATCCGGATACCGGCAAGTCGGGCAATACACCCGACACGGGATCTTCGATGCTATCACGCGAATATTCCAGTCACCCTGTTGACAACACCCCGTCGGCCGTTACAACAAACTCTTGAGCTTCACACCGGGGTCGCCCAGATCAGCCGTCCCAACCAGTGCACCTCGATCGACAAGCGTACGCGCCAGCTTCATTTCCTTCGCCAGACTGCTCACCCGACCAAAACCACTCGCGCCGACAATACGGTCGCCCGAATCGATGTAGAAACAGATGTCTGCATCGCCGGCCAGCGAGCGGGTCACCGATTGCACGCCCACGGCCGGTTCGCCAGCGACCTGGATCTGGTGATCGTACTGATCCGACCAGAACCACGGTATCTCCCGATACACTTCCCGTGCCCCGAGCATGTTGCGCGCCGCCACACCGGCCTGCGTCTGTGCGTTATGCCAGGTTTCCTGGCGGATTCGCTGGCCCGAAACCGGCCCCGGAAAAACGGCGACATCGCCCGCCGCGAAAACACCGCTCGCCGACGTTTCGAGCCCGCCATCGACGATGATCCCGCGGTCAACCTCCAGCCCCGCCGCGCGGGCCAGTTCATCGGCCGGGTCGATGCCGACTCCAACAACGACCGTGTCGGCCAGCAATACCTCGCCATGCTCCATCAGCACGGCCAGCGCACCGTCCGGGCGCCGCTCGATTGCGTGCGGCACCGCTCCGGTTGCTATGCGCACGCCGTTGCGCTCGTGCAGCGCCTGAACGCGGGCCGCAATCGGCGCGGGCACCGCCCTCACCAGCAGCCGCGAGGCGCCCTCTACAACGATGACTTCGCATCCGCGTGCGCGGGCGGACGATGCGACTTCAAGGCCGATGAACCCGCCACCGATCACCACGATCCGTGCGCCGGGTGCAAGGCGTGGCGCGAGGGATACTGCGTCATCAAGCGTGCGCAGTGTGAACACCCAGTCGTCATCTGCGCCCGGGATCGTCAGCCGCCGCGCATGGCCGCCTGTCGCGATCAGCAACGCAGCGTAACTTATCGCACGGCCATCGTGCAGCCGCACCTCCCGCCCTGACGTATCGATCCCCTCCACCGTCGCAACAACATGCTCGACGCCAGCCTGCCGCCACACGTCGGGAGATTGCAGCAGGCACTTCGCGGCGTCGTGCTCCCCTGTCAACACACCTTTGGACAATGGTGGCCGCTCATAGGGCAGATGCGCTTCGGCACCGATCAGCACGATTTTCCCCTGCCATCCGGCTTCGCGCAGAGCCTGCGCCGCACGGCCGCCGACGTGGCCTGCGCCGACGATCGCCATCACGCGTTCGTTCGCCATCGATCAGACCCCGATCAGGACGCGGCCGCCCTCGACCTTCACTGGATGGGTGCGAAGCTTCTCGCAGACTGGTGCACCCAGCGGGCGGCCGTCGCGCACGTCGAATCGTCCATTGTGTTTCGGACATTCGATGACATGGCCCATCACGAGCCCGTCGCTCAGATGCACACGCTCGTGTGTGCACAATCCATCGCTTGCATAGACCACGCCATCGATCCGGTAGATCGCATAGGTCTGGCCAGCGTGATCGAAGCGCATCACATCCTCGTCTTCGATATCGTCGAATGCAGCTGCATCAATCCATTGAGTCATGTCATGTCTCGGGTACATGTTTGTTAGTGTCCAGGCCGGACGTTCGCCGTCTGGGGAATCGGGCGCTCGATCCGGTACGACGGGTCGCGGCTCTGGCGCACGAGAGCTGGCAAAATCTCCGCGTAGGCGGCGAGCGTGCCCGGATAAGTCGGTGGCATATCCGCCTTCACCGTTTCATGCAGCCGTGGCAGCGCATGAAATGGCACCATCGGAAACATGTGATGTTCGATATGGTAATTCATGTTCCAGTAGAGAAAGCGGAAGACCGGATTCATCATCACTGTGCGACAGTTCTTGCGGTGATCGAGCACGTTCTCGGGAAGCCCCGCGTGCTGCGTCAGGCCGAAATAGACGTATAGCCAGGCGCCGTACAGGCTCGGCAGGCCGATGTAGAGCAATGGCAGAACGGACCGGAGCACGATGCTGGCCGCGATCACCATCATGTAGACGGCGAGCGTGATCCGTGCCTCACGGATGATCTTTGGCCACTCCGACTCGGGGACGAACGTCTGTTCTTCCTCCTCGATCCGGCCGAACGCCGCCGCGATCATCTTGCGCAATTCTCCAGTCACGTGCTTCAGTGCGACAACGTTCAACACCAGGTTCGTCCAGTCGGTCGGCTTCTGCGCGGCGATTTCCGGATCGCGGCCAACAACCAGCGTGTCGGTGTGGTGGCGCGCATGGCTCCAGCGCCAGACGGTTGCGCGCCGGAAAGTCTGAAACGAGGCGAGTTGATACAGCACGTCATTCATCCAGCGTGTCTTGAACGCCGTGCCGTGGCCCGTCTCGTGCCAGCGCGAATCGGCCGGACTGCAATACAGCGTGCCGTATAACAGGAACGCAGGAATCGCCCACGGCGAATGTCGATGCCACGCGTACCAGGCGAGCACGCCGCTCGCGACGATCACCGCATACCAGATCAACGTATCGAGGATCGCGCGGGCGTCGTTGCGTTGCATCAATTGTTTCATCACCGGGCGCGGCACCGGGCACCTATACCAGTCCGCGTTGACGAGGCCGGCGGCACGTGCGCGCTCACCGGCGCCGTCGATCAGACGATACGCCTCGCGTTTCGTCGCGGCGGTTTCTGTATAGGAACGAGCATTGAGGTCCGACACCTGTGTCTCCTTGATCGAATCATTGCACCTCATGCGAGAGGCCGAATGTGCGATCACATTAGGGGCGGGCCGGGCTCCGCTCAACACCTATCGTGCCGATATTTCGTCAACGACTATCTTGACGAGATTTCGTTAGGACCCTAGCGTGGGGCCCGGAGTGCCATGCGCATCGAACGATGACAAGGAGACAACATGACAGCAGCCCCACCGGCCCCACGTCGCAAGCGCAGCGCGCGCTTTAGCGAAATCGCAGAGTTGGCCGGTGTCAGCACGGCCACGGTCGACCGCGTACTGAACGAACGCGGCAGCGTATCGGGTGATGCACGCAAGCGCGTCGTCGCAGCAGCGAGGCAGCTTGGCGTACCCCGCCTGTTACCCGATACCCGACATGGACTCGTGCACATCGACGTACTGCTGCCCGATACAGACACGCCATTTTTCGACCGCCTGAAACAGGCGCTCAGACGCGCGCTGCAGATGCTCGACCGGCGCGTGGTCGTGCATTGGTCAATCTTGCCGGCCGCCGATGATGATCTCATCACCGCCCGAATCGATCGGGCCGCCTACCGGCGTGCCGGGCTGATCATTACTGCGCGTGACAGCGAACGCGTGCGCGATGCCCTCTCGCGTGCGATCGAGCGCGGCGAAGCCGTCGTCACGATGACCACTGACATCGGCGGGATTGCCCGCGCGCACTATGCGGGCATCGACAATTATCGTGCGGGCCGCACGGCAGGCTACTACCTTGGACGCCTTGCTCGCCGCCCTGGACGGGTACTTCTGCTTGCCGGGCGCATGGATTATGGCGCCCACCTGGACCGGATCGCCGGCTGCCGCGAGGAACTCGCCCAGTCGTTTGCCGATTTCACCTGCAACGACCGGCCCGGCGAAACACTCGACCTCGACGACCGGTGCTACAAAGCCGTCGTGAAAGCGCTACAGACACGTGACGACCTGGTCGGCATCTACAACAGCGGCGGAGGTTCAACCGGCGTCGAATCGGCGTTGCGAAAATTCGATGCCGTTGGTCGCGTCGTGTGGGTGGGGCACGAAATGCTCGATATACATCGTGTCTATATCACGGCAGGTGCGATGGACATCGCGATCGACCAGGACCCGGATCGCCAGGTCATTTCCGCGTTGCAGCACCTGTTGCATGCATGCGGCGTCGTCAAGCAACAGCCGCCGCAGGATCCAGTCGAGTTCGGTATTTTCTGCTCCGCGAACGTGCGAAACACACCCTACCTGCAGCCCTGAAATTCCGCCTCATCCGGGTCCCGGCAACGTGGACGGCTGCGCCATGCCGGGCCAAAAAGTCGATCACAACCTTGCCGATTTTTCGTCAATTTTCCGCGTGCGGATCGAGATCGACGTCCGTACAGTTGAGGTCCATTCGAGACAACAAGGTGGACAGGAGAAGATGGCACAACCCATTTTGATCGGCGTAAACGTTGACGGCGTACTGGAACACGATGGTTTGCCGGTTCCGGACCCGGCGCAACGTTTCGCGATGATCGCCGAGGCGGGGGTGTTCGATTACGTCGAGAAAAATCCAATGCCCGGCGAAGACCTCGCGCCCTGGTTCGGGCTTGTCGATCGCCATGCACTGCCGGTCCGGGTAATCGGCGGCATCTGGTGCGCCGGCCGTGACGAAACACATGTGAAGGAGATCATCGCTGCGGGCGCGCGATTCGGCAGCAAGGTACTCAATTGCCAGTTGTACGCGAACCACGCAGACGGACATCCCCTCTCGGACGATGAAGTTGCCGCGTTCTACCTGCGCGCATGCGAGTGGGGTGAGCCGGTCGGCTGCCTGCCGAGCCTGGAGGTTCACGTCGACATGTGGAGCGAAGATTTCACGCGCATCGCGCGCGTCGCTCAGATCGTTGAGCAGGCTGGTGTCACGTTCAGGATCACGCTCGATCACTCGCATCTGCTGTTCAAGATCGGCAATCCCGATGAACTCGATGCATCCGGCATCCGCGACCGCGTGCAAAACGGACAACTCGTGCTGGACCCCGCGTCGTCCGAGGCCGTATACGCCGGCTGGGTACAACGCGGCTGGGTCCATCACGCACACGCGCGCAGCGTGATGCCAAACAACCCGGCAAACCGATGGATGAACCGCGCGGACGGCAGGCCCGGCCGCGGCATCCAGTACCCGTTCGTGGAGCCCGCCCACGGTACGTGGCACGACGAATGGCAATTCGCGAACCTTGAACCGTGGAAGCAGGCCGTGCGCGAACTGCTGCGTTGGCAGACGCGCACTGGACGGCTCGAGCAGATCAGTTGCGAATTCATTCCGTTTCCCGACTACGGCGGCGGGGCACGTTACTCGATCTTCGAGAACAATGTAGCGTGCTCGCAATGGCTGCGCGACACGTGGAACGCCCTCGCAGCGTCGCCCAATCTCTGACACATCCTCGAAGGACACTACGATGAGCCCGGCATTCCAGTTTTCGTTGAACCGCATGAGTGCGCCGCGTATGCCGTTCGACCAGTACGTCGAAATGTGCAAGCGTCTCGGTGTCGCCGCGATCGAGATTCGCAACGATCTCGACGACGTCGAAATTAATGATGGCACACCGGCCACGGCCGTGCGAACAGCAACCGAAGCAGCAGGCCTGAAGATTCTGTCTATCAACGCGTTACAGCGTTTCGAGCAATGGAGCGATGACCGAGCCGACGAAGCCACGGCGCTCGCAGACTACGCGGTACAGTGCGGCGCACGTTCGCTCGTGCTGTGCCCGACGAACAGTCGCAGCGACAGTCGCAGCCCGGATACGCGCCACGCCGACCTGGTGCGAGCGCTGGTCGCGCTCAAGCCGATTCTCCAGGTGCGAGATCTGCTCGGCCTCATCGAGCCGCTCGGCTTCGAAGAGTGCGCGCTGCGCCGCAAATCAGATGCGGTTAAAGGTATCTATGCCGCCGCAGGCGAGCGGGTATTCCGCCTCGTCCATGACACGTTCCATCATCACCTGTCCGGCGAGGACATCTTCTACCCTGACTTGACCGGCCTCATTCACATCTCTGGCGTCGAGGAGGACGGCCTGCCGGTCGGCCGGATGCGCGACGGTCATCGTGTGCTGGTGGGTAGCGCGGACCGGCTCGGCAATATCCGGCAATTGAAGGTCCTCGTCGCCCGCGGTTATCGCGGTGCATTCTCGTTCGAGCCCTTCGCCATGGAAATTGCCGAAGCCCCTGACATCGAGAAGCGACTACGCGCCAGCATCGATTACGTGCGCGCCGCACTGGGGTAACCGGTCTGCCGCGTCGGCGTATCGCACGAGCCAGCACTCATTACGACAGCCAGCCACGGTGCCCCGTGGCAGAGGACGTTTTTTCAGAAAACAACGAAGGAAACGTACAACACAATAACACCGCCTTGCAGGCGTGTTGGTACTGCCGTGGACTTCCGACCAGTCACGCGCCGCCTGAATACGCTCGCAAAATACCGCCGAACTACCTACCGCTCGGGTCCGCCCGACTCGTCACGCCCAGGCCCTCGCCCATCTGTATCTCTCTGTCGCCGCAGGACCGGCGTCCGGCCGACAAATCCGCATCCTTCAAGCAGCGCACAAAATGCCACCGGTACAATGGCAACGCTCCTGCTCGTGGGAACGTGACCGAGTTTTTTGATCACATCGGCAAAGGTTGCCAGAGTCCGCCAGCCGTCGTCGAACACCTCAAGTCTGGGGCAGAGCATGGCTCCCAGTTGATACCAGCGCACTGCCATCTCACCGAATGTGCCGTTACCGGCAAGGGGCCCAACGCCAAAGCCCACCTCGTCGACAAATGGCATTTCCCGAAGCGTTACCTCACCGTACCAGGCTCGCTTGAGGTGCCCAAAATACCGGACGTTTCCTGATTCGAGTTTCATGTCTGCCACCATATCGATCCCCCAAACCGGATTATTAGATATGGATTCCTGATTATATTATCGAAGTGCCTGTCCGGGTTGATTGATTGTGGATCATCTGACTCCGCATTGGGTGTAGAACCGTCGTCCGCGGTCGTCGTATCGGTACCCGACTCAAGGACAGGCACTTCTGCGCGCCCTACGTGTCAGGACCTGCGCCGGTTCATGGCCACACGCGCTCCTGGCTATTGACGCATTTTACGTTTATGGTGTTCGTCAATGGCACGCACCTCCTAAAATCGGGAGGATACGAAGTGCCTCAATGGCCATCCAGGCTCACAATCACGTTGGTAGAATTGCCTAACGGCGTGGCGCCACTCGCGTCCTGCCTGAGGCAGATTCCGGCGCGACCATGACCCGGATTAAACGTCGCGCATTGCAGGACCGGACAGAAAATTCAGAAAGGAGCAACGAATGGCAACCTATCGCGATCTCAAGGCGAAGGCAGAGGAGCTGCTGGCTCAGGCCGAAGAGGCACGGCTCGCTGAATTGCAGCAGGCGATCGACCAGGTCCGGGCACTTGTCGCGGAATACGGACTGACGCCCGAGCATGTGTTCGGGAAAAAGCGTACCCGGGCGAACGGTGCTGCCCCTAAGTCTGCGACGGCAAAATACCAGGACCCGAGGAGTGGCAAGACGTGGAGCGGCCGCGGCCGCGAACCATCCTGGATCAAGGGCAAGAATCGCGAGCGATTCCTGCTCGAAGCCTGAGCCATCGCATCGCACCGGTCGGACGTGGGGTCGCAGACCGTACCGCCCGGCACCCGGCAATGCACCGAATCGACAGCCCCGCCGACCATCGAATCCCTCCCGGATGAAGTCGCGTGGTCCGCGGCGGGCGCGTGACTGGCGTCGGCTCATCCGCGCATCCGTAAGGCAACACGTGGACCGAACGCTCAGCAACGCCGGACGTCCCCGACCGCCTGAGCAGAACACCTCCCCAGGCGATAACGGAGACCATCTGTGAATCAACTGGATATTTTTGTGAATAGCCGGAACGTTGTTCTGCGAAATGATGCCCTCGCCGCAGTACTTCAGTATGACGGCATTAGCGCGAACCACCTGATGCAGGCGCCAGGCGGCGAATATCCCGACGACACCCATGGCCCTGCAGCAAATCGGTCGCCTCAGGATTGCTGATCCATCACAAGACGGGCATCGAAACCTCGTATCGTTCGAACTCAGTGTTCGAGGGGGCGAGGTTAAATTATGGAAGCCGCGTGGTTCGCATTAGCAACCGGCGACGGCAAAAGAAGCCTGGCACTTTGCACCCAGAGCCTTGATCCGGATGGCGCTGCTCAGGAAAGTCCCCGTCCTGACGCACTACACCGTTCTGTCCGGAACGCGAACCGATCCCCCTGGTTGATCAGCACAAGATCGCATACGCGGTAGATTGCCATTTCCCGGCGTCCGTGCTTGCGCACGCAAAGCACATATGCGGAGCTTACTCCCGCGGGCCAACTCCGAAGAACCTCCCAGAGAGGCCCTCCGTAGTAGAGTCTGACAGTGTTTCCAGCAGTCATCTTCACGGTCACCGCAAACGGTCCCGACGGCACAGCCCTCGCACTATCCAGGCTGCTTCCTCACTACTTCCATACGGACCAAACCACCATCACAAGCATCAGCACCGCAAGACTGACGTTCAAGATCCGGTTAAAAAAGGGATCAGTGAAAAAGTGGCGCAGATTACTTCCCGTCGCAAGCCAAAGGAAGTCGAAGACCACAATCACGACCATACAGATTGAAGCCTTGATCAATACGTCCCACTGATCCGAGATGCCCAGGGCGAACCCTCCGAAAAGTGCACCGAATACCGCGTATGCGTTGATATTGGTAATTCCCAGAATAAACCCCGAGAAAAATCCCGGCGATGTAACCTCATCGGGATTGGACAGTGGGGGCGCCAACGCGATCTTCACCGCAAGGTACAGGATATAGGCGACAGACACCGCAAACAGGACCGACGAGACCATCGGAACCGCGCGCAATGCTACGAACACCCCACCGGCGACCAACGCGATGGCGGGAATCAGCCCCGCCACGATTCCGAAGTAGAAATTCAGCGAACGCCTGAGCCCAAACGAAGCTCCGCTCGCAGCAAGCGCTACCGTTGCTGGCCCCGGGCTTGCGAGCAGAGCAATTGAGGCGAGGGAAAAGGAAAGGACCGGCTTCAGGTCCATGCCCGTCGTCAACAACATTTCACCTCGAAACATTAAAGTAATACAGACCCAGACGCGACGCATCAACGTGGCGGCAGCCCATGCTCGTGGCAGTAGTAGATCGTGTCGAACTGACTTACGAAATCGGCGATCTTGCGGGCGCTCGCTGACGGCTCCTCGCCTCGAAGCACCCTGGAAATCTGTTCAGCTATCCACTCCATTTCAGGCACTCCCATGCCGCGACGGGTCACCTCGACAGTGCCCAGTCTGATTCCCGTTTCCCCGCCTTCCGCCTCAACGTCATCCCAAGGTAAGGGCATCTCGTTGCAGATGATATTGGCCGCTTCGAGTCGATGCACGGCCTCCCGTCCACTTCCCGCGGGCGTCGAATCGACGACAATCTGGTGCGTCCGGGTGTACCCGCGGTCTCCGTACAGCACCTTCATCCCTCTCTCATCGAGGAAGCCAGCAAGAGCCTGTGCGTTTGCAACGACCTGACGCATATATGCCGGCCCGAACTCGAGCATCTCCGATGCCGCCACGGCAAGTGCAGCTACGCGGTTGATCTGGTGGCTTCCCGTAAGAACCGGGAAAATCGTGTCAGTGATCCGTTCGGAAAACTGACCGTCGTCCCAGCAGATAATGCCCCCTTGCGGACCGCTGAACGTCTTGCCCGATGAACCGGTCATCACGTCCGCCCCTTCTTTGAGGGGATCCTGAAACAGGCCTGCTGAAATCAGGCCAAGCTGGTGTGCACCGTCAAAATAAACGAGCCCTCCCCACGCCGACACGATCTCCTTGATTTCCCTGACCGGCAGCGGAAACAAGGTGAGCGTCATCCCGAGCCCGATCACCGCCGGCCTCTCCTTACGCGCGATCGCAGCAAACTCGTCGAGGTCAATTGTCCCATCCTTCTTCGAATACGGGATATCGATCACGCGCAGCCCACGCACGCCTGGCGGACCATTTGTGCGATTACTGGTGTCACCGCCCATCGGCAGAGGTGCCGTCATGACCGTATCACCCGGTCGAGCCAGTGCGGTGTAGGCCACCAGTGTGGCCGCCATGCCGCCCATCAGCCTGTGGTCCGCATAGCGCACCCGAAACGACTTTTTGAGAAGCTCGACACACAGGGATTCCAGTTCGTCGATAAACCGCATCCCGGCAAAGAACCGGTTGCTTTTGCCGATGTGTCCGCCGGACGCACGGGTGCCTATCTCACTTGACAAGAGAGCCCTTGCAGCAAGGCTCGTCGGCGACTCCGCCGCCACCAGGTTCAGACATTCCTGCCCTCGCCACTGCGCATTGCGGTTCACTGCCGCCCTGACGAGTTCCGCGGCATCAGCATACGAGTCGGCCGCCTTGAGCAGACTGGCGGCCCCCTCCAAGGAAAATACGTCGTGCACGTCGCCCCCCGCTATCTGTCGCTACTCACAGTCAAGCCGTTTGACGCGCCGCTTCGACGTTGGCGTTCTCCCACCAGCGGTCGTTGCCGACCAGCGTGCGACCGCCTGTATGTTCATCCGACCAGGTCATGTTCAGGATGATGCGCGTCGCGTCCTCGGCGAGTGGAACCGTGCGATGCAAGGTCGTATCCGTTCGCAGCAGGTAAATATCGCCGGACTTGAACCCGTACGTCGAGATGGGGTTATCGCACAGGATTTCATTGATTCTGGCGTTCGACTTGTCCCAATAAGTATGCGGAACGCACTGAAGCATGCCGCCCTTCGATAACGACGGCGTCTCGATGATCCAGATCAAGGCGAAACTGTAATCACCCCAGTGCCATCCATGCGTGTCCCCCTTTCGTTCCTGTTTCGTGATGAGGTATTCCTCGTCTTCCGACACAGAGGGAACGATTTTCACGTCAGCGATCCGTGAAAGTGCGTCCAGCAGCACAGGCGACCTGGACAGTTCCACGATGAGCCGACTCTCCTGAGCGATGAACTCGCTCCTGACCACGCTCATATGACGCGGACTGTTATCGGTCGTTGCCAGATACAGGTCGCGTCGCCCCAGTTGTGCATCGATGAGTCGGAGTACTTCCCCTCTCATCGCTTCACGAAGCTCGTCGGTGACGATATTTCTGATTTTCAGGAAACCATCCCTTGCAAACGAATTTCGCAACTTCTGGACACCGAGCTCCCGCACCACATCGTCAAGGTGGCTCTTGAGTTTCGACTCATCAAATGAGGTGGCCATTGCAGATCCTTTCACGTTTACGAAGCATCTAATCTGGAGTTCGTGCGTGAGCGCGTATGCACTGGAAATCAGGTTCACGGAATTCTCCTGGAATTCGGTATCAGCCTGCCGGTAGGCTGCACTGTGCTGAAGCGACTGCCAGCAATCATCGCGCAATACTCACTTCCTCCCCGCCTTGTGTTGCTGCTTGAACGGCTTCACGCCCACTACAAGTATCTCGACGAACAGATTGCGGAACTCGACAAGGATCTGGCTCGTCAGTTGGGTGAAGATGATCTCGGGCATCGGCTTTTGACCATCCCCGGTGTCGGCCCAATCACTGCAAGCGTGCTATCAAGCGAGGTCGGAGACGGGAAACAGTACCGGAGCAGTCGAGACTTCGCTGCATCAATTGGCCTTATTCCGCGTCAGCACAGTACAGGTGGAAAGGCGAATCTGCTCGGCATTAGCAAGCGAGGGGACAAGAACATCAGACGCTTGCTCATACAGTGTGCCCGTTCTTATATGCGCGACGTCGCAAGGAGGGCTGGCCCTCTGGCTGATTGGGTACGCACGCTACTCGCTCGACGACACTCGAGTGTTGTGGCCTGTGCGCTGGCCAACAAACTGGCGAGGATCGCATGGGCGATAGCTGCACGACACACGGTTTTCGAAATGGCTGGATACCAATTAAAGAAGGGTTGAACAAACTCAATAGCGTTTTACCAACCAGCTGGTTTTGCGATCGCTGGAAATTGATGACGTGAACGGCATACCGGCCTGAACGAACAACCCGATAGTCACGAAGGCTCCAAAAGCCGATGTGTTTTTTTAGGATCGTCAGGCGCGACTCTCATCGTGGCGCTGAGGAAAAAACCTCAACGAAGACGCCGAATAGATTTGAGCAAGCCCGTAACATCGTTAACCCAGCATCGCAAAAATGGGGGCGACCATAGATTTTGACTAACGCCAGGCGGGAAGTGATGGACGTGTTGACGGGCCCGGAGCGTCGGCGGCGCTGGACGGCGGAACAAAAAATGGCAATGGTTCGCGAGAGCTTCGAGCCGGGGAAGTCCGTTTCGCTGGTCGCCCGGCAGCACGGCGTGAACCCCAACCAGCTGTTCCAGGGGGGCGAACAAGGTAAGCGCAATTTCCTATCATAAGCCCTGAGGTTATGAAAGTTGGCCCACTTATCCATATCCCGATATAAGGCTGCTGTAGTCAATTCCGTGCGGCACCGTAGGGCGTAGCGCTTAGCGTTGTGCTCGCAGGGCAAACGCCTGGTCGAACTGCCGGGCACGCTGTACTTCGTCGCCGTGCAGATAGGTCGACGTCGTGGAGATCGACGCATGGCGCAGGTTGTCGCGCACCATGATCAGTTCGGCGCCCCGGGCCAGCGCATGTGATGCATGCGTGTGCCGCATCCAGTGCGGGCTCGCGCGGCGCAGCTTTTCCGCCGTCGGGGGCCGCTCGGCCTGGATCGCATCGGCCACTAGGACAAAGAACCGTTTCAGCACGCGCCAGAGCCGCGTGCTTTCGATGCCTGCACCGTCCTCCTCGAGGCTTGCGACAATCAACGTAGCCGGGTTCCAGCGTTCGGGCGTGACAGGCCCCGCTGCACGAGATTGTGGTCGAGTGCCGCCCGGGCAAGCGGCGGCAACGCCACCTTGCCACGCTTGCTGCCTTTGCCGAGCACGTGCAGCCAATGATCGCCATGCTCATCCCGACGAATGTCGGCGAGCGTCGCGCCAACCAGTTCGCTTGCACGCAAGCCCGTCGCATAACCGCAGTCCAGCAGAAACCGCAGGCGCTGGGCGGCCGGCACGCTCCAGCCATAGGACCATTCAAGGCCGTCGGCAACTGTGCGGATCAGCAGCCATTCGCCTTCGGAGAAGCCGCGCGACACGTCCAGGCCTGCGCGCGGCGCGTGACCCTTGACCTTGACGCCGGTGAACGGATTCGCGAGCACGTAGCGCTGTTCGACCAGCCAGCGGAACAGTGCCGACAGGACATTCAGTGCGTATGCCGCCGATCGGGGAGAAAGCGCTCCGGTGAACGGTCGCCATTCGACACTATGCCGCGGCCGCGACGGCCCGGCCCAGCGCTCGCGCGGCGTGGGTCGCCGCAGAAATGCCCTGTACGCAATCGCGTCGTCGGTGTTGAGCGACGAGAGCGCACGGCCGCGCTCGACGATCGCCCACAGGATCAGGCGCTCTGCTTCCTTCCGGTAGGCTCGCTGTGTGGCGGCCGATTCGTGCAGTGACAGCCACGACTGGATTGCGTCGTAGTCGTTGGACGCATTCAGCAGGCAGGCGGCCCGCGGTGCGCGGAACTGCCCGTGCGACCCGTCGACTTCGTGCGGCACGCGCAGTTGCTCTCATGGCACGACGTTCCCCGCCGGCGCCGTGGCGATCAACGCCCGCGCCCGCTCGGTCAGTGCCGGATGGGCAGCGAAAAACGCCTCCACGCGACGTGCGCCCGCAACACCGAGTCCAGCGATCGCGCTCCACCAGCGCCGCCGGCGCGGAATCCGCAGGGTCAGCTCGGCGAGCGTGCGGATGCCAGGCGCCCGCAGGGCGCTCACCACGCGCGGTGGCAACCACGGGTCAATGTTGTCGGCGATGTGCGGCTCGGGGCCGGCAGGCGGCGCAACGCCTCGATGGCGCGTTTGACGGCGTCGGCCGACGCGGCGGGTTGCTCGCTGAATATTTCTGCCAGATCGGGCCGGTGGCGGCTCGTCGCGACCGCAACCAGGGCGCGACGGATGCGGCCGAGCACACCGCGTGCGGAGGCGCCTGGTGCCTTGCGGTCTCCCAGATAGCGCGCGACCGCCGCGCGGGCGTCAAGCCCGGCATACCAAGCGCGCAGTGCGGCCAGTTCGGCGTCGTCTGGAAAAGTGTTGGATTCAGTCTCACGCGCTTTCATGACCGCCAGTTTAGATCAGAAATGGTGATGGGCAGATAATTAGATTTATCAGTCTAGTCTTGCGAAGCCGCCATGGATCTGTGATGGGTGTTCCCCTTTCTTCCATTATCCGTTGCCCGTCTGCGGGCTCTCTGCCGCTTCACCGGTCAATCAGGCGGGCTTTGCCTGCCGCCTTTTTTCCCTTCGTGGCACTGAAGTTCTGAAACGGAATCGCCTCACTGCAGGCGATCCGCGCGCACGATGGTCGGGCCGACGAAGATCAGCTGTCAATCCCGCCCGTAATTTCCCAAGAAGTATCGAAGTAAAAATCCCCACCCTATGTAACCGGTGATCAGCCGGAATCGCGATCTGCAGAACTCCGTTTTGGACGGCCTGGCCGTCGACGAATGGGTTCGGCAGGAGCCTGGTTGAGCGAACCCGGACGGTTGCGCAAATGCTCCGGCAGCAGGTCGGCATGCTCGCGCATGCCTATACGACGAACCCTCGATGTGCACAACGATTGCGTGATGCAGTAGACGGTCGAGCAGAGCTGCTGCTACCACGCTGTCGCCGAACACCTCGCCCCATTTCCCGAAGCTCCGGTTTGATGTCAGGATGATCACGCATCGCTCGTAGCAGGCGTTGATGAGCTGGAAGAACAGGTTGCCGCCGTTCAGGCCAACAGGGAGATAACCGATCTCGTCAACGATGAGCAGACTGTTGCGCGCAAGGAAGCGCACGCGCTGCGTCAGGTTACCCTCACGCTCGGCTTTGACCATCGACGCAACGATCTCGGCAAGCGTGCCGAAGTAGACGCTCTTGCCCGCACGCACGGCCTCAACACCAAGTGCAATGCACAAGTGCGATTTACCGGTTCCAGGCGGTCCGAGGAAGTGCACGGCCTGACGTCGTTCGATGAAGTCCAGCTGTGCCAGTGCCATGACGCGATCCCGGTCGAGACCTGGCTGGAAGCTGAAGTCGTAGCCAGCCAGCGTCTTGATCGTGTCAAGCCGCGCAGTCTGCAATGCAATCTTGATCCGGCGGGTTTCCTGCGTTGTGAACTCTTCCCCCAGCAGCGTTTCGAGTACCTCCAGCATGGAAATGTCGCCCTGTTCGAACCGCACCAGGGTTGCGTCCAGTGCCTCGAGTGCACGGGGCATGCGCAGGCCAACCATGTACTTGCGAATCCGCTCGAGTGTTGATGCCGGCATATTGTTCATGCTGATCTCCCCGAACCTGCCAGACGCCGCGCTACCCGATCATAGAATGACAGCGAACGACGACTCACCACGGGCGATGGTGCCGCAACATTCTGCTCTGCCAACTCATGCCGATGGTGCGAGCGTCGATGACCCGGCAGCAACGAGGTTCGGCGTCTGCCTTCGAGTACTGGATGAACGGCAAGCAGTTCGCCATCCTCATAGATACGAACCTCATGGGCACAGACTGTGCACTTCCAGCGTGCGTCTACGCGTGCGGTCCGGCACGCTATAGTAGTTTCCGCCGACCGACACGAGGCCCTCATGGCTTACACGCCTCTCGAGCCGGATTACCCCGTTGAACAGCCCTGCAGGCAACCCCTGGAGAGTAGCTCGTTCCTCCTCGAAATGCTGGGCAACGACACGCTGCGTCGTGCCATGCACACGGACATTGGCCACCGTATCGAGCCATTCACGCAGTTGCCGGTTCAGGTCGCCGAGGTTCTGGAAACGCCGTGCAAGAAAGAAGTCCTGACGGATATAGCGGTACGGACGCTCAATCTTGCCCTTGGTCTTGGCGCGATACGCCTTGCACGCACGTGGCGTAAAACTGTAGTGCTGGGCGAACGCAACCATCTTCGCGTTGTACACCACGTGTCGTTCGAGTTCGCCGAGCACGACCGTCTTCATCCGGTCATAGAGAATCTCGCGCGGCACGCCGCCGAGATGCGCGAACGCTTCCATGTGACAGCGCAGGACCGTCTGCATATCCTGATGTTCGACAAACCGACCCCAGAGATATCGGCTGTGTCCCAGCACGATCGAGAACAGCCAGATTGAGCGTCGCTGGCCGGGAGTGTCGTCGAAATCAACGTTGAAATGGGCAAAGTCCACCTGCGCCTGCTGTCCCGCCGGTGTCTCGAAACGCACTTCAAAGCCGCGTTGACGCGGCAGCCGTACCTCGCGCACCAGATCACCCAACGCGGTGCGGCTGCCCGGATAGTCCATCGCCTTGATCTCCCGCAGCAAACGCTCAATACTCAGTTCCGGGAAGGCTTGCACCCGCTCGGTCACATAACGGACGAACGGATCGATCACACAAGGTCGCGGCGCACGCGGGCCGTAATGAGGCACCTGAACGCCATCCCTGATGTACTTGCGCACCGTCTTGCGATCCATATCAAGCCTGGCGGCAATGGCCGAGACGCTCAGTCCCTGCCGATGCAGTTCCAAGATCGTCATCCCCCCCCCCCCAGATCAATCATCGACGTCCCCGTTAGCGTGGGCGAACGGAGCTATCGCCGGTGATCAGTCGATGAGGTGCGCGGCTACGCCGCGCACCTCATCCTTGAACCAACTGGGGATTTTTACTTCGACGAATCTGGGGATTATTTATCCGACGGCGATAGCGCGCGCCAGATGCGGACGTGACCGATCTGCTGCCGTTCAACTACGCGCGCCAGCAACAGGTCGCAACAGGTAGTGGCTGACCAGAGCGAAGCGCCTCCCCCAGCATACGATTGCAGGCACCCCTGCATCTCGCCGACTACAACGTCTCCGGTGTAACCGGAGAGCTCGCCTATCCATTGCCGACCATCAACAACTCGGTGTGCTGAATCGATCGCTTACCGATGTCTGGAGAAGCGAACCGGTCATCTAGCGGATCGGACGCGTGCGCTTCTGACGCGGCGCCACTCGAACGTGGTGGCATGCGCGCTGGCTAGCAAGCTGTTCCTGAAAGCGTGGGCTTCCGCCCGGACTGCGCGTCCTAGGCCATCGCGAAACACCGGCATATTCATCAGGTGGCAATCGCTATATTCCTATTTCGGTTCTCCGCTGCCGCTAGACGGTCAAGTATCTGCCGCATGAGCAGTCCAGGTTTGTCCGGTGCAAAATTCAGGTCGAACTGCGGTTCGCTATCCGACTGCACAGTCGCCAGAATCCACTCAAGCGCGTCGACGTCTTCCTTATAAGCCTTGTCGGATGCGGCATAGAGATAATCGTCGGCGGTCTTGTCGTCGAGATTGAAATTGCGGCTATTGAACCACCAGTAATGAATGCTGCCGTTGGTTTCCGGCGTGAACGCGTGCGTGATGTTGAAGCGATACGTACGCGGCGCGCCATTCGCATCATGGTTATCGACGATGCGTGCATACGCCGTGTGGATCGCGGGCGACACGAAACGCGCCTCGGAAAATCGATCAACCGGCTTTCCCGTCAACCCTGTCGGTACCCCGTAGACACCCGGCGGCGGCGAATCCAGCAGCGCGCGATCAATCACCACCACGTTCCCTTCCACGCGCACTTTCAATTTCGAGCGCGCATATTCAGGCGTGCCAATCGCGCCCGGATGCAGAAACGGAAAGTGCGTCTGATCCAGCAGATTTTCATGCATCGAAACGTAATCGGATTTCAGATGGAACTGATCGCCAACGCTTTTCCACGCCGGATCGTCGAGCCAATGCGTATCGGGAATCAGAGTCTCGTCGGCGAGATCCGGGTCGCCCATCCAGATCCACACGAACGGGCGGCGTTCCGCAACGGGAAAGCTGCGCACGTTCGCATTGGTCGGCACGATGGGCATGGCGGGCATATTCACGCAGCGACCGGACGAATCGAACTGCATGCCGTGATAGCCGCACACGAGCACATCGCCATCCAGACGCCCTTTCGCAAGCGGAAAAGAGCGATGCGGGCAGCGATTGCGCACAGCGACCGGCCCGCCCGTAAGCGTGCGATACAGCGCAACGTCGACGCCCAGGAGGCGACGGCACAAGATCTCGCGCGAGACCTCCGTGCTGGTCGCGGCGACGTACCAGGCGTTGCGCACGAGCGGCGTGTTGTGATCGGCGAAACCGCCCGGCGTAAAGCCGGGAATATCGAAATCCTGCTGGCCGGGCTGGATGCCCGCGAGGTCGTGGTGACTCATGCTTGTTCTCCGTGAAGGCCGTGCTCAGGCGTCGAGCACCAGTTCGCCGCCTGCGGTGCGCGACACGCAGATGCACAGCGTGTCGCCCGCGTCTTTTTCTTCGTCGCTCAGGTAGTGGTCGCGATGCTCGATCGCACCGTCGCTCGATACGACGTTGAGCGGACATAACCCGCATTCGCCGCGCCGGCAATCCCAGAGCACCGGCACGCCGGCGGCGTTGAGCGCATCGAGAATGCTGGCGTCCTCGCTCACGCGGACCGTTCGTCCGCTGCGCGCGAGACGCACGTCGAATGCGCGCGCATTCGCGCTCTGCGCCATGCCAAAGTTCTCGCTGCGCACGCGCGCCGGTTCCCAGCCGAGTCCGCGCGCGGCGGCGTGTGTCGCCGCGACCATCGGCGTCGGACCGCAGACGTAGACCTGCGTTTCGTCGGGCTGGCGCGCGAGCACGCTCACGAGATCAGGTTGGCCTGCCGTATCGCTGTAGTGAAACGCAGCGGCGTCGCCGGCCACGTCGGCCAGTGCATCGTGATACGCCATGACGCCGCGTTCGCGGCCTGCGTAGACGACTTCGAACGGCCGGCGGCGACGCGCGAGCGAACGCGCCATCGACAGGATCGGCGTAATGCCGATGCCGCCCGCAATCAGCAGCACACGCGCCGCGCGCCGGTCGAGCAGAAAGTCGTTGACGGGCGGGCCGATCTCCACGCGCACGCCAGGCCGAAAACTCGCGTGAATATGCGCGGAGCCGCGTTGATGCAGTTCGCGCTGCACGGCGATGCGATAAATGTCGCGCGCATCGTGTTCACTGGCGTCGCCGCCGATCAGCGAATAGTGGCGCACCATCAGGCCGCGCTCCGGCGACACGGTATGTACGGCAATGTGCGCGCCGGGGCCATATTCAGGCAGCGGCTTCCCGTCCACCGACTTGAGCAGGTATTCGTTGATGCGATCCGTGAGCGGCCGCACGCGTGCGACTTCGACGCCGAAATTGCTTCTCGCCATGATGTTTCCTCAAACTTCTTCGATTGTGTGAACCGGTTGCGCGTGTGCAGCGCCATCGCGCCTGCGCAACGCACTGGGCAAAATCGCGAGCGCGGCACAGACGGCTGGCACCGCCAGTGCGCCGATCAGCGGCCCGAAGCCAAGACCCAGCCCCACCAGCACGCCGCCGCTCGCCGATCCGACGATGCTGCCGAGCCGTCCCACGCCCAGCATCCAGCTCACGCCCGTGGCGCGCACCGCTGTCGGGTAGCAGACTGGCGCGAAGGCGTTCAGACCGGTCTGCGCGCCGTTCATGAAGAAACCGGCAGCCAGCATCCAGAGCGACAACGAACCCGACATCGCGCCTGAAGTCAGCCCGGCTCCGCTCACGCCGAGCATGCACACCGCGCCGCCGAAATAGGCAAGCGCGATCACCGGCACCGGCGCGAAGCGGTCCATCGCCCAGCCCGCGAGAATGGCGCCGGCGATGCCGCCGGTCTGGAACATCGCCGTGATGTTGGCTGCTTCGGTGATGGGCAGACCGCTGTCCTTGATGAGCATCGGCAGCCAGCCCGTAATCAGGTAAATCACTAGCAGGCCCATGAAATACGTGACCCAGAGTGATGCAGTCTTGAGCGCATAGCCGCGCTCGAACAGCACGCCGGTCGGGCGACGCGACACCAGCACGGGCTCAGGCGAAATGAACCGTGTGCCCGGCCCGAACACGCAGCCGCACACGCGCTGCAAGGTGCGGGCGATGCGCTCGGCGGGCTTGCCGTTGACGAGCATGAGGCGCGCGGATTCGGGCAACGCAACCAGCAATGCGGGCACGAGCGCGAGCGGCACCACTCCGCCGAACCCCACGACCGAACGCCAGCCAAAGCGCGGAATCAGCCAGCCCGCCACGAAGCCGACCAGAGCCGAGCCCACACCGAAGCCAATGAACATCGACGTGATCAGCAGCGAGCGGCGGCGTTGCGGCACGTATTCCGCGACCAGCGTGGTGGCGTTGGGCATCGCCGCGCCAAGGCCGATGCCGGTGAGCAGGCGCATCGCCATCATCTGCGTGATGTCCTGCGTTGCCGCCGTCAGCAGACTGCCGATGCCGAACACCAGCACCGAGGCCACCAGTATCGTCTTGCGCCCGAAGCGGTCCGACGAAGGCCCGGCGAGCAGCGCGCCCGCCACCAGCCCGAGCGGCGCGGCGCTCATCACAAGGCCGAAGCTCGAACGCGCGAGATGCCAGTCGTGCACGATGGGCGGCGCGATGAAACCCATCATCGCGACATCGATGCCATCCGAGGCGACGATCAGAAAACACAAGGCGACCAGCAGCCACTGCATCGCGCTGATGGGCCGCTCATCGATGAAGGCCTTGATATCAACCGGGAGGGAGGGAAGAGGATGGGGGTGGGTCACGCGTGTCTCCGTGTCGTGGTCTGCCGGCTCGTCGTCCGGTCGTGCTCTTAGTGGTATTGTATTGATGCAAACCATCGATAATTGAACGAAAATTAGCGTATCTGATAGCGATTTTCTGCATCAATCAAATTATGGCGAACTGTGGGCAATTGCAACGTCGCGCCGTCAGGCAAGGAGACCGGAATTGGACGTCATCACGCACGTGCGTACCTTTACGGTGGTGGCACGCCACGGCAACTTCACGGAAGCAGCGCATCAACTGGAGGTGGTGCCGTCAGTGGTCGCGCGGCGCATCGCACAGCTTGAACAGGAACTGGACACGCGGCTGTTCGAGCGCAGCACGCGCAAGGTCTCGCTCACAGAGGCAGGCGAGCGCTTCTATACGCGCGCCGTGACGCTGGTGGCGGATTTCGAGGATCTGGTAACATCGGTCGAGCGCAACGCGGGCAAGCTCGAAGGCCATCTGCGCGTGATGGCGCCCACCACGTTGACGCTGCAGCAACTCGGGCCGGTGCTATGCGCGTTTCTCGACGAGCATCCGCGCATCACGCTCGATCTCGCGCTCGTCGATCATTCGGCCAATCCTGCGGAAAGCGGCTTCGATATCGCGATCAGCGGACGGCTGGCGAGCTACGACGGCGTCGTGGATATACCGCTGCGGCCGGTGCAACCTGTGCTGTGTGCATCGCTCAGCTATCTGCGAAATGCAAAACCGCTTGCACATCCCCGCGATCTCACATCGCATCCGTGTCTCGTGTTTGCGGCAACGGGCACGATCTGGCAGTTCCAGTCGGCGCGGGGTGTCGTGTCCGCGGACGTAACCCCGCGGCTACGCGCCGACGACAACCTGACGTTGCTCGAAGCCGCTCGCACAGGTCTGGGCGTTGCGCTGTTGCCGACGTATGTTGCTAGCGAGGCGCTCGCTTCCGGGCAACTCACGCAACTGCTTCCGCAATTCACGCCACAGGAAAATTGGTTCAAGGCTTACGTGCCGCGCCGCAATCTCAACGTTGCGCGCGTGCGCGCCTTGATCGACTGGCTGAAGGAGAAATGGTTAGCCCCAACGGCTGCGGGGCTTGAGGCCAGCACCCCGCCGCGATAATCATTGCCGTGGCAACGCGTCGCGGGGCATGGCCAATGCGTGACGCGGTTCGAGGAGGTCGCCTATCGCGGCGGCCGCGGGTTGCGGGGTCGGAGCGCCCCGCGTCCGTGCTTGAGAAGCACTCGACGCAGAAAGTTTTCGAGCGCGGCAAGCAGTTCACGAGACTGTTCGACTGTGGGCTGCCAGCTGCGATGCGCCGCTGCGCTCCCCCGCGTCAACCACGCTATTGAGCACCCTTGCCTCGGTCTCGCCAACGAAACCCTCGTCGAGCAGCTTTTTCACCTTGTCCTCCAGACTGTAGCCCGGATGCCCTTGAAATCCAATGGGCTCTGTTCGTTGATTTAATGAAAATATTAATTGAGGACAGGCCGGAAAATCTCATGCAACCGCAATCGTTACGACCGGAAATTTGCGCCGAAAGCAAGATGCCCCTTCGGCGCCGCCCCGTCACTGGCATGCCGGGGCGCCGAGACCGTCAGAAGCGATGCGTGATGCCGACGATCGCGGCAACGGCATGGCTGGTGCTCGAGTAGGTGGAACCGATGAAATTTGCCACGGCCGCTTTGCCCGTCGAGTCGGTGCCCGATGCAGCTTCGTAAAAGGCGTTCGCGTAGAGCGAAGTACGCTTGCTTAAGGAATAAATCGCGCCCAGATTCAGCTGATTGTAGTGAGCACTGTCGTACTTGCCGGCTCCGCTGTTGTGGGTATAGATGTAGGCGCCCGCGAGGGTAAGACTCGGGGTCATGGCGTATTTGAGGTTCAGTTCGCCAGAGTTGAACGTTGCAGTTCCACCATTGTACGCAGTACCATAGCTCCCGCCTGCTGCAACACTGCCGAGATTCTGGAACTGCGTGTTCGAATAGAGGACAGCGACGGTGACAGGCCCGAGTCCATAAGCCCCCCCCGCTGTCACGATCTGCTGTGAACCTGCCGATGCGTATCCGCCAAAGATGGGGCTTGGCATATTGTTGTTCGTACCGGAGGTCGACGTCGACGAGTTGCCCTGGTTGCCGTATGTCGCGTAGTACGGATTCTTCGTGAACATGTAGCTCGCACCAAGCTTTAACGAGCCGTATGCGTACGCGAGCGAGACGTCTTTGACCGAATTTTGCCCAAAATTCCCGGCGACGTTTCCGAATCCATAGAGGACTCCCAACGTAATACCACCAATTCGCGGACTCGTGTACTTCACGGAGTTCTGGATCCGGTTTGAGGTATCGACGTTGTCTACGTCTGCCGCGCGCGTGCCGTAACTCAGGCCCGATGCCGCCCAGTCATTCCCCGAGGCAAACGAACTGGTTGCGTCATTGCTCGCCGTGTACTGACGTCCCGCAGTCACGGTACCCCAGGTGCTGTTGCTTAGACCGACGAACGCCTTACGTCCAAACAACAGGCCACCCTGGCTAAACGCTCCGGATCCAAGGGTGAAGCCATTCTCGACGTCAAAGATTGCCTTCAGGCCGCCACCGAGATCTTCTGCTCCGAGAAGGCCCCATCGCGACGAATTTCCCGACGACAGCCCGTACAACTGGCCCCCTTTGACGTTG
This sequence comes from Paraburkholderia sp. Ac-20347, assembly GCF_017104805.1. Classification (NCBI taxonomy): domain Bacteria; kingdom Pseudomonadati; phylum Pseudomonadota; class Betaproteobacteria; order Burkholderiales; family Burkholderiaceae; genus Paraburkholderia; species Paraburkholderia sp. Ac-20347. The sequence goes on from NZ_JAAGPN010000002.1 coordinate 87,035, forward strand.
CTGTTGTACAAAAATCCGGAGTCGACGATGCCGTAAAGCGTGACGCTGCTTTGGGCGTGTGCAACGCTCGAACCGATGGCCAGCGTCAATGCGGAAGCGTAATATTTTTTGAGCTTCATATGTTGAAGTCTGCCGTTGTTGATAGAACATTTGAAATTATTGAGAAGCCAGCCCGTCCGTCCCCGTCACTGGCTTATCTCACTGCGACTAAATGTCGGGGAACTCCCTGGTCCGCACGCCGTTTCCGAGAACCGACTGATGCGAAGAACCTAAGCTCACACGTGTTGGCAATCGGCATCGACAGGTCTTCTTTTTCAGATTTTAAAATAGGATTCCTCTATTTATTTTCAGAAAACTGCCTAGAATTCGTTAGTGGATTCTAACCGCCGATCTTCATTGCACTCGTTGTGAGAGGTCCAGGTCGATCATCGGCGCTTACAATGATGGCGGACGATATCACCAGTCATCCTAATGAAGCATTCAAACCCCGGCGCCTCTCCCTGCACACCTCCTGGTTCGGTCTCGTGAAAAGCGTTAATCCGGCGTGGTACGCGAGCCAAGGCTACCCCGCGTGCAAAGAGGCAATCAAGGCTCCGGGCGATCGTTTTCACCGCCGCGACTTGACGCGATCCAGGCACCAATGTTCATCGTTCAGGCGGCGACGGCGCGATCCGATAAACGGTACCCCCTGCGCTCCGGGCGCGAGAAAACAGTCATTTTGTCGGTCGCGAACGGCAAAGACTCGATCCACCTGAACACATTCCACGAGCTGCAGTAGTTGAACGTCTGTTTATCGACCGGGAAGTTAGTTTCGAACATGCAGCAGTTGAGCCCAAAGAATTCGTTGCACATCCTAAAAATAGACTTCCACGCCTCGGCGAGTTGTCTGGACGCACGCGGCGTCGTTTCATCGGCAAACGGACGCCCGAATATCTGCATTCCAGCCGTGCCGAGCCTGCCAGAAACCATTAGATAGTGCCAGCATTCACTTCCGCGAGCTTTCGTGCATAAGGACCAAAACCAACAAGTGCTCCGAAACGATCGACAGTGACTTTGACTTCCGGGCACGCCTTCGCAACTCATCCTCCGTCACACTTAGGGGTTCACACATCAAATTCTTCGATAGTCCGGCACGCTGATCCTTCTTCCATACAAATTGAATTCCGAAGTAGATCGGCACAACCTCCCTACTTCTCCCCCAATAAGCCGGAAACTCCAAAGGTGGAGCATTCAATCAGTTTGCGTTGCATTCAAATATACGCGCTGATAATCAGGTCAATCCGACAGAATGCTACAGTTGCGCCGTGATCCGCAAAAATTGATCGATGTCATCGAACGAGTGGCAATGCAGCGGCGACACGCGAATCGCGCCCGCAAGACCGAACGATTCGAGCATGCGCTTCGAGTAGAGACTGTCTTGCACGCGCTCGTACACGATCACGCCGCGCCGCTCGTACTCGCGCACGGCCTGCGCGGCCGTCATACGATCGATTGACATGGCGACGATGAGATCGCGCTTCGACAGATCGGCGTAATCGAGGTGCACCGTCACACCCGCGAGTTGTCGCAAACCCGGAACGTTCGCGCTGCCGTCGAGCATGCGCGCCAGCAACGCGCGCTCATGCAGCTCGATACGCTGCACGCCCTCGACAAAGCACCCGCGACGATCCGCGCTCGCGGTGAATTGCGCGCCGAGCCAGCACACGTAATCGACCATGGCCGTGACCACCGCGAATTGCGCGGGCGCCGCGCTGCCGAGATCCCAGACGGTTTCCGCCTTCGCCGCGAGTTTGTGATGCGGCAACCGCGCCATTCGTTCGGATAACCAGGTCATTCCCGAGCCGCGGCAACCGAAGAACTTGTACGGCGCGATATTCATCGCGTCCACCGGCGTCTTGCTCACGTCGATCACGCCATGCGGCGCGTGCTGCACGGCATCGACAATGATGTAGAGATCGGACTTCACCTCGCGCGCGCGCCGCGCCACGGCTTCGATATCGATCTTCGCGCCCGAGATATTCGATGCGTACATCACGCTCAAAAAGCAGGTGTCCTTATCCACGAGCTTGACGATCGCGTCCACGTCGATGCCGCCCGTTTCCGGGTTGCTCGGCGCCACGCGCAGCGTCTTGCCCGTTTTCTCCGCGTAATACGACACCGCGTCGAACGACGACGGATGCTCCAGTACCGAAGTCACCACGTTGGTGCCCGGCACGTTTTCCGCCACGGCGTGAATCACGTCGAACATCGCGCCCGAGGCGGTGTGCGAGGCGAACACGCTGCCGCCCTGCGCGTTGAAGATCAGGCGCGCGTCGGCGGCGCCTTGCGCTTCGATCTCCTGCAAGTGGCGCGCGACGTCGTGCATGCGCTCGCTGCAATCGGGTAAGGCGTCCACGAGCGCGTGGCGCTCGATGGCCGCTTTCAGCCGAAACGAGCCGCCCGCGTTGTCGAAAAACAGCCGGCGCCGGCCCGCGTGGTCTTCATCGACGAAATGAAAGCGGCCCTTGATTTCCTGCTGGAGCGCTGCGGGAAATGGCAAGCCGGTCGACATGTTCATTGTGTGAACCTCGAATGGTGCGCGGAAAAATGGCCCAGCCAGCGTACACCATGACCGGGCCTGCGTGCGGCGTGGGCGTTACGTCAACACCGCGCACGCCTCGACGATACGGCGGCAGCCTTCGAGAATGGTCTGCTCGGAGGTCGCGAACGAAAGCCGCAGATACGGCGACACGCCATACGCGGACCCGTCGAGCGTCGCCACGCCCGCCGTTTCGGTGAAGTAGCGCACGACGTCGAGATCGCTGGCGAGCACATCGCCTGCTGGCGTGGTCTTGCCGATCAGACCCGCCACCGAAGGATAAAGATAGAAGGCCCCGCGCGGCGCATGCACGGCAATGCCCTTCGCCTTGCCGAGCAGCTCCGCCATCAGCTTGCCGCGCGCGGCGTAGCTGCGTGCGGCCGCGCGTGGCGCATCCTGACTGCCGGAAAACGCTTCGATAGCGGCAGCCTGGCTGATCGAACTCGGGCACGTGGTGGTCTGCGAAATTAGCTTGGCGATCGCGTTGACGAGCGTGACCGGACCCGCGCCAAAGCCCACGCGAAAACCCGTCATGCTGTAGCCCTTGGACGCGCCGTTCACGATGAGACAGCGCTCCGCAATGGCGGGAATCGCCTGCACAGCCGAGACATGCTGCGCGCCGTCGTACACGAAATGCTCGTAAATTTCGTCCGACATGACCCACACGTGCGGATGCTTTTGGAGCACCTCGCCGAGCGCCGCGAATTCTTCGGCGGTGTACACGGCGCCCGTGGGATTGTTCGGTGAATTCAGGATCAGCCACTTGGTGCGCGGCGTGATCGCGGCTTCGAGCGCGGCGGCCGTGAGCTTGAAACCCTCCGCCTCGCTGCCCTGCACGATCACGGGTACGCCTTCGTTGACCACCACCATGTCGGGATACGAGACCCAGTACGGCGCGTGGACGATGACTTCGTCGCCGGGATTGAGCGTGACCGCGAGTGCATGAAAGATGATGTGCTTGCCGCCGCTGCCCACCACCACGTTCTCGGGCGCATAGGTCAGCTGGTTGTCGCGCGCGAGCTTTTCGGCAATAGCCTTGCGCAGGCGCGGCGTGCCGTTCGAGCCCGTGTACTTCGTCTCGCCGTTACGCAATGCGGCAATGGCGGCTTCCACCACGTTGTCGGGCGTTTTCAGGTCGGGTTCGCCGATGGTAAAGTCGACGATATCGCGCCCCTCAGCGCGCAGCTTTTCGACGAGCGCCTTGGCGGCCATGCTCGGCGATGGCTTGATACGGTTGATGCGATCGGAAAGAAAATCCATGTTCAATTGTGTGTAATGCGCGTTATGCGTTCAAGCCGCCAGATTCTTTGCCGCGAGTATCTGCTCGATCCATTTCTGTTCGCGTCGGCCGGTGGCAATCTCGGCCTGGATCGCGTCTTCCTTCGCGCGATGCTTCGCGGCCAATGCGAGCAACGACTCGGCTTCGCTCTGCGCGAACGTGACCACGCCGTCTTCGTCGCCCACCACGATATCGCCCGGATTCACGATCTGGCCGCCCACCGAAACCGGCACGTTCAGTTCGCCTGGACCGTCCTTGTACGGCCCGCGATGCACGACGCTGCGCGCATAGCACGGAAAGTTCTCGAACGCGGCCACATCGCGAATCGCACCATCCACAACGAACCCCACGCAGCCATGTTGTTGCGCGTGCAACTTGATAAGTTCACCCACCAGCGCATTGTGCGGCTCGGCGCCGCCGTCCACTACGAGCACGTGGCCCGGTTGCATTTGCGTGAGCGCCTTGTAGATCATCAGGTTGTCGCCGGGGCGGCACTTCACGGTCAGGGCCGTGCCCACGAGCTTGCCCGTGCGGTTGTAGCGCGTGAGGCCGACAATGCCGGTGCTGCGCGCCATGTTGTCGCTCAGGTGCGGCGTGACGACGTTCTCGAATGCCGCGAGCAGCGCTTGCGGCGCGACGTCGGCCGCGGGGTTGATGCGAAAGCCGGTGAGGCTCATTGCGTTCTCCATCGGATATTGGCCGCTTGACGGCACGATGCTGGCAACGATAAAACGACAAATAGCTGCAAAAAAGCGACTTTTTTCTATTTACTAAGATCGCTTTTCTTCATGAACCTGTCTTACGGAAACGCACGATGCTGACCTTCAAGCAAGTCGAGGCGCTCTATTGGATCGTCGAGCTGGGCTCGTTCGAAGCCGCCGCGAAAAAGCTCAACGCGAGCCAGTCCGCCATCTCGAAGCGCGTGCACGAGCTGGAAAGCACCTTCAATCTGGAAGTGTTCGACCGCAACCGGCGCAGCGCACGGCTCACCGAAAAAGGCGAGGAGCTGTTTCAGTACGCCAAGGAACTGCTGGAGCGGCGCGACCAGATCGTGGAACGCGTGAGCGCGAAGGAAGTGCTGGTGCGGCGGCTGCGCCTGGGCGTGACCGAACTGACCGCGCTCACGTGGCTGCCGCGCCTGATCGCGGCGATCCGCCACGAATATCCGAAGGTCATTGTCGAAGCCGAAGTGGAACTGAGCGCGACCTTGCGCGAGCGTCTCGCCGACGACAGCATCGACTTCATCGTCGTGCCGGGCAGTACCACGAGCGAGGCCTACGTGACCACGCTGCTCGCGCGCGTCGAGAACGTGTGGATGTGCGCGCCCGACATGGTGCCGGCGGGCGGCCCGATTCCCTTGACGGCGATCTCGCGGTTTCCGCTGCTCACGCAAGGCAATGCATCGGGCACCGGCATGGCGTACGGACGCTTTTTGCAGGAGCAAGGCGTGCACGTGAAGCGCGCGCTCTCCAGCAACAACCTCGTCGCACAGATCGGCTTGACGGTCTCGGGCCTGGGCGTGAGTTATCTGCCCCACGAGTGCTTGCAGCCGCTCGTGAAGGAAGGCACGCTCGGCGTGATCGAAACGGATCCGCCGCTGCCGCCCGTGGAGTATTCGGCGGTCTATCGCTCCGATCATCCGTACTCGCTCACGCGCGAAATCGCGCGGCTCGCCACGCAATGCGTCGATTTCGGCAACCTGCTGTTTCAGCCGCTTCAGTCGCAACAGACGCAAACCAGCGCGCAGAAACCGGCGCGCAAACGCGCACCGGCCAAGCCCTGAGGTTCGCGCGCGCCCGAGTTTACGACTCCTGCTTCAAGCGCGACTCCAGATAGTGGATGCTCGCGCCTCCCGCGATAAAGGCCTCGTCGGCCAGAATCTCGCGATGCAACGGCACGTTGGTCTGAATACCGTCGATCACCGTCTCCGCGAGCGCCGACTGCATGCGCGCGATGGCCTGCTCGCGCGTCGCGCCATGCACGATGAGCTTGCCGACCATCGAGTCGTAGTACGGCGGCACCGTGTAGCCCGCGTGCGCGTGCGTGTCCACTCGCACGCCGGGACCGCCTGGCATTAGCCATGTGCCGATACGGCCCGGCGAAGGCAGGAAACGCTTCGGATCTTCGGCGTTGATGCGGCACTCGATCGCGTGGCCCGTGAGACGCACGTCGGCTTGCGTGAATGACAAGCACTCGCCCGCCGCGACGCGAATCTGCTCGCGCACGATGTCGATGCCGGTGACGAGTTCCGTCACTGGATGCTCGACCTGCACGCGCGTATTCATTTCGATGAAGTAGAACTGGCCGTTTTCGTAGAGGAATTCGAACGTGCCCGCGCCTTCGTAGCCCATGTCCACGCACGCCCGCGCGCAGCGTTCGCCCACCTGCGCGATGAGTATTCTGTCGATATGCGGCGCGGGCGCTTCTTCCAGCACCTTCTGGTGGCGGCGCTGCATCGAGCAGTCGCGTTCGCCGAGCCAGACGGCGTGGCCATGCCGGTCGGCGAGAATCTGGATCTCCACGTGCCGCGGCTTCTGCAGATACTTTTCCATGTACACGGCCGGATTGCCGAAGGCGCGACCTGCTTCCTCCCGCGTCATCGCCACGGCGTTCAGCAGTTCTTCGCTGGAGCGCACGATGCGCATGCCGCGCCCGCCGCCGCCGCCCGCCGCCTTGATGATGACGGGAAAGCCGATGAAATCCGCCTGACGGCGGATTTCATCGCTGTCGTCGGGCAACGCGTCACGCGAACCCGGCACGCACGGCACGCCGGAATTGCGCATCGCGTTCTTCGCGGAAACCTTGTCGCCCATGAGGCGGATCGTTTCCGCGCGTGGCCCGATGAACGCGAGACCTGCTTCGCTCACGCGTTCAGCAAACAGCGCGTTCTCGGAGAGAAAGCCATAGCCCGGATGAATGGCCTGCGCTCCCGTGCCTTCCGCCGCCGTGATGAGCGCGTTCATGTTGAGGTAACTCACGGCCGATGGCGCGGGACCGATGCAGATGGCTTCGTCGGCGAGTTGCACGTAGCGCGCGTCGCGGTCGGCCTCGGAATAGACCATGACGGCCTTGATGCCCAGTTCGCGACACGCGCGCTGCACGCGCAAGGCGATTTCACCGCGATTGGCGACCAGTACTTTATCGAACATAAGAACTCACTCTCATTGCGGCGCGCGCGTTTCGATGGTGAACAGCGGGTGGCCGAATTCCACGAACGCGCCGTTTTCGACGAGGATTTCCAGCACTTTCCCTCCCACGTCGCATTCGATTTCCGTGAGCATCTTCATCGCTTCGATCACGCCCAGCGTTTGCCCAGGCGCGACCTGCGTGCCCGTCTCGACGAACGGCGCCGCCCCTGGCGAACCCGCGCGGAAGAACGTGCCGACCATCGGCGACTTGAACACGTGGCGTGTGTCGGCAGCGGGCGCGGCCGTAGCTTGATCGGCGGGCTTTACGGCGCTGCCCTGTTGTGCGATCGGTTGCGCGATTGTGTGCGCGAGCGGTTTCGGCGGCGGCGAATCCAGCGCGCCGCCGCGCACGAGTTTCAGCACATCGTTGCCTTCCTGAAGATGCAGTTCGGTGAGATCGGACCGCGACAACAGGTCCATCAAATGCGTGATTTTCTGAATTTCCATACGATTGTTTTGGGATGTCGAAATGGCAATGTCTGTTCGACGAATACAGCTTCGCTCGAACGCGAAACCGGTCCGTCGACGCGGACCTAGGTTCTGAACCGTGCGATCAGAAGCGCGTGCGCAACGCCACCATCTCGCCGGTGCTGTTGTTCTCGCCACCGAAGCTGCCTATCGGGCTGTTCGGGTCCGTCACGGAAGCACTGCCCAGCAGGCTGTGATCGAGTCGGCGTACACGTCGATGCGCTTCGAGAGCAGGTAATCCGCCATGCCGAAGCACGAGGCAATATGGCCGGACTGCGAACCCGCGACGTTCGAGACGGGGTCGTACAGACCGCCCATCGTGAACTTCAGGTAAGGCGTGGGCTTATAGGCGTCGCCGAAATTGAACAGATTGTCGATAAGCGCCTTGGTCTGCGTGCCTGCGCCCGCCTCCGTGTTGGCATTGCCGATAATGTTGGCGTTCGCGAGAGCGCCGCCGCTGCTATTGGCCGCGATTGTGAAGCCCGCGTAGCGGCGCGAGTAGATGTAGTACGAGTAGAGCGTCGCTTTCGAGAACTCATAGCGAAAGCCCAAGCTTGCCGCATACATGTTGTGATTGGCCGAGTCCTTCGACTGCTGGCCCAACACTCCCACCTTCAGACAGCCCTCCGTATAGATCGCATTGAGCGCCGTGGTGCTGCCCTTGCTTTCGCTGCCCGGCTTGCCGCCGAACGAATGATGGATCTCAACGGCCACCGGCCCGAAGCTGTTCGAATACTGGACGGTATTGTCGAAGCGCACGCCGAGCAGGAAGATTTCCCAGTCCACGGGATTCTGGTTGCCCACCTGCACTTCATCGAAGGTCGCGATGAAGTCGAAGCCCGTGCCGTACTGACGGCCGAGCTTGAGCGCGCCGTAGCGCGTGTTCGTCAGGCCCACGAACGCATAGCGGCCGAACAACTGCCCTTGCTGATCGACACCGCCCGTTGCCGGATTGAAGCTGCTCTGCAAGTCGAAGATGGCCACCGTGCCACCGCCAAGGTCTTCCGAGCCCTTGACGCCCCAGCGGTTTCCGCTGCCAATGCCTTCTGACATATACAGCTTGTTGCCATGTCCCTGCGTTGTGGGCTGATTGGTGGCGAAGCGAATCCCCCCGGCAATCAACCCGTGGAGCGTGACTGATGACTGCGCCCAGGTGGGAACAGAGAGCAGGCCAAGCGTCGCGGGTTCAAGCAGGGATTTTTTCATAATCAGCGTCCAAGTGTAGGCGAGCAATCCTCGGCACTAGCTATAATAATATGCATATCTAATCAATCATCTTCCGGTCTAGCCGTGGTGCAGGACAAGGTCCGGTTACACGCGGTGCGTAGCGGCGAGCGGCTGCAGCATCACGCCTGCGGCCACGAGCGTGTTCTTCACTTCGAGCGCCATGGCAACGGAACCCGCCGTATCGCCATGCACGCAGATCGAGTCGATGGCCACGGGAAGGCGTTTGCCCGAAAGCGCGGTGATACAGCGGTCTTCCACCATGCGCAGCACGCGCGCGGCGGCTTCCTGCTTGTCGTGAATCACCGCGCCCTCGAGCCGGCGCGAAACGAGATGGCCTTCATCCGTGTAAGCGCGGTCTGCGAACACTTCGCGCAGCACGTGCAGGCCCGCGCGCTCGCCCGATTTCTCACCTTCGGTGTTGGGTGGAATCACGTAGAGCAAGTCGCGATCCACGGCCTTCACGGCGCGCGCGATGGCGTCGGAGATATCGGCGTCCTTGAACATGAGATTGCCGAGCGCGCCGTGCGTCTTGAAGTGCGTGACCTTGTGGCCGGCCGCGTGCGCGATCGCCTGCAGCGCGCCGATCTGATACGCGATGAGGTTCTCGATCGTCTTCAGACTATCGCCCACGATGGTGCGACGCCCGAATCCCCACACGTCGTTGAAACCGGGATGCGCGCCCACATCCACGCCGCGTTGCAGCGCGCCCGTCACCGTGCGATGCATGATGTCGGGGTCGCCCGCGTGAAAGCCGCACGCGATGTTCGCCGAGGTCACGATGTCGAGCATGGCATCGTCGTCGCCCATCTTGTAGGGGCCGAAGCCTTCTCCCATGTCCGAGTTCAAATCAACGATATCCATCTCTCACTCCACCACTTCGATATTCAGTGTCAGTAGCGGCTGACCGTATTCGACCAGCGTTGCGTCCGCCGCCAGCACGTCGCATACGACGCCGTCCGCCGCGGCGATCACTTCGCGCAGAAAGCCCGCGCATTCGAGCAGTGCAACCACATCGCCGCGTTTCACTTGCGCGCCGCGCGCCGCGAGCGGTTTGCGCGTCACGGGATGATTCGCGACGAAGGTGCCCACGGCAGGCGCTCGCACGAGTTGTTCGGGCATAGCTACAAGCGCTTGTGCATCGACATCGGCATGGTCACGTTCGATCTGCGCCGCGCCGCCCGCACGCACGATCCGCAGTTGCGAACCCGCGTGCCGCCACTCCAGCGCTTCCATGCCCGTCGCGCGCATGTGCGCCGCGAGGGTTTCGATTTCCGTTACTTCCACAGCGCCCTCCAGCGACAGGTTTCGAGACTCGCCACGTGTCGCGCGAGGTCGCGCGACGCCGCCACGCAACCGGCCACATCGGTCTCGACGAACTGCACGCGGCTGCCCAGCGGCGCCTGCGCGAGCCGCCAGAGATCGGCCTCGGCCACGGTCGCGATCTTCGGATAACCGCCCGAGGTTTGCGCGTCGCTCATCATCACAATCGGTCGCCCCGAAGGCGGCACCTGCACCACGCCCGGCACGATCCCGTGCGAGAGCAGCGAGAGCGGTTCGGCCAGCAACAACTCCAGTCCTTGCAGGCGATAGCCGATGCGATTGCTGTCCGGCGTGACAGTCCACGCCGTGTCCCAGAACGCGCGCCGCGCCGGCTCGGGAAACGCATCGTGCTCTGGACCGGGGAGCGCGCGCACGAACGTTACGTCGCGGCCGCCGCGTTGCGCGAACGCCGTGTCGAGCACGTCGCGCGGCGGGAACACGCCGAAGCCGCCCGAAGCGTTCGCACCGTAGGAGGCCGCCTGCACGCTCACCACGTCGCCGCGACGCAGACAACGGCCCTCGAATCCGCCAAAGCCCACTTTGATGTCGGTGCTGCGCGAATTCAGCACCACGGGCACGTCAATGCCGCCGGAAACCAGCACGTAAGCACGCGCGCCGCTGCGAGGCGGATTAAGCGTGAGCACCTCGCCTTGCGCCACGTCGACCGACCACCACGGCAGCAGCGCCTTGTCGCCAACCGACGCACGGCAGTCCGCGCCCGTGACCGCAATACGCGCGTTCGCTTCGAAGCGCGCCTTGAATGGAAACACCGTGACTTCAATGCCGGCCGCGCCCTGCTCGTTGCCGACCAGCATATTGCCGATACGCAGCGCGAGCGGGTCCATCGCGCCCGCCACGCTCACGCCGAGACTGCGATACCCCCTGCGGCCCGTGTCCTGCACCGAGCACAGCGGACCGGTTGCGAGAATCTCGATCACGATTCGATCCTCGCGCAACGAAAGCGCAGCGTGTCGCCTGGATTGAGCAGCGCGGGCGACTCGCGAAATGGGTCGAAGAAGTCCACTTCCGCCGCGCCGATTAAACGCCAGCCGCTCGGTCCCGTGAGCGCGATCACGCCGGTTTGTACGCCGCCGATAGCGACGGTGCCAGCCGGCACGCTCAAGCGCGGCTTTTCCAGGCGCGGCGTTTCGAGCCGCGCGTCCATGCCGCCGAGATAGCCGAAGCCCGCATGCGCGCCCAGAAAATACACGGTGTACTCCGCGCCGGCATGCATCGCCACGGCCTCTTCCAGACTCAGGCCCGCGTGCTCGGCCACATACGGCAGATCCTGCCCGCGCTCGCCACCGTACACGACCGGCACGTCTATCACCTTGACCGCCGCGCTCAGCGGCGCGACGTGCGGCCACGCCTGCGCGAGCTGCCGCGCCGTCTGCTCGATATCGAAGTCGCCGGGCTTCATCACGACCATCAGGTTGTTCATGCCCGGCACGACTTCCTCGATTTCGGGCCACTCTCCGGCAACCTGCGCGAGCGCCCAGAACTTCGCCTGACACACCGGGTCGAGCGGTCCGGCGCTTTCGCAGAGAATCGCCGAGTCGGCCAGCAGGCTCACCTTAAGCGCATCGCCGGTTTTGTCGGCAGGACGAGTGGATGAATTACGCAACACAGCACCCATTACTTGTGGAATACAAAGATTCGATCGATCCCAAATTGACGCTCTGAAGGGTGCGGCGCTACAACGCACCCCGGTGCCAGGTCAGTCAACTGCATTGCTGGCCGGGATAGAGACGTTTAAGGAGGACCATCGAGTGACTCTCCCTGACCTCAGGGCAAAATTTTTTCAAACTCGCCAACGGAGATCATGCGCTACGAGAGGTTGAGATTGTCGCGGATTCCTCACTCTTGCCCTCTGGCGCCAACAGCCGCATCGATGCCCAAATTGTCGCTTGGTTCGAGGTAATAACCGGCTTCCCGGTGACCGCAAGGATTTCAGGAATCGCTTCCATCGCTCTCCATGCCGTACACGAACAAAACAGAGCATCGGCTTCTGGTACCCAATGACGGATGGCAAACTCGGCAATTTCCGCCGGATCCTGGTCATTCACCGCACGATGACCGCGAGCTGCTGAGCGCGCGTCGCCGGCAATAGACATCACCTCAAAGCCTGCATTCTCCAGGTATGTCTTGAGGCGCGCATTGAGATCCTGTGGATACGGCGTCACGACACTCAGCCTCCTCGCTCGCTTGTCGCGAAGCGCGGATATTACTGATGGGCTGGTTGCAATCGCAGGCACGCCAGCGATCTCACGGATGAGATTTATCACATCATCATCCCAACCAGGACCCTTGTAAAAGCTCCCCGAAGTGCAGCCGTAAGCAATGGCATCAACATGGGCAGCTTTAAGATCCCGAACAGCGTCACTCAATACATTATTCATTCCATCGAGCGTCGCTGCTGACAATTCACCATCAACGATGGTGAGCCGAGCAGTATGAACAGACACGCCGGTAACGAGGTTTTGCTGGAAGTCTGCTTCAACTGCGTTATTGGTCGCCGGGACGAGAACGCCGAGGCGTTTGAATTTTGGATATTTCATTTCCGGAATTTTCTCAATTTGATACCGTCCTGGCGACCTATCGATTTACGATGCGCGACGGTAAAAAGTAAGTAAGTATTGCGCCGATCACCATCGTGGCCGCAAGGAGAAGCATCGGAAGATCAGTATTTTGTGTGGCGTCCTTGAAAGCGCCCACCATAAACGGACTAACGAAACCGGCCAAGCTACCGAACGAATTGATGAGAGCAATACCTCCCGCAGCGCCGGCGCCTGACAGAAATGCGGAGGGAATACTCCAGAACATTGCCGACACACAATAGCAGCCAGCAGCGGCAATCGAGAGCGCGAACAAGGACGCGTTGAGGCTTCCTCCGACCTTCGTCGAAATTAAGAGACCAAGAGCAGCGACTGCAAAGGGAACAATCAGGTGCCAGCGTCGCTCCATTCGCGCATCAGAGCTACGACTCACCAACACCATTGCGAGGACGGCAACCGTAAAGGGAATCGCCGAAGTCGAACCGACCATGAGAGGATCCGATATACCGGCTTGCCGAATCAGTGTGGGCATCCAGAATGACAAGGCGTATTGGCCCATACCTTGACAAAAACAGATCACGGTAAGGAGCCAGACGTATCCGCTGGCCACCGCCTTCAAAAGTGAATCCTTCTTGCTAAATCCAACCTGTAAATCAGCAGCATCGAGTTCCGCGGTTAGCAGATTTTTTTCGCTCTGATTCAGCCACTTTGCTGCGGAGATTGAGTCATCAAGCACGAACAATGTCAGTAAGCCAAGGATCAGAGACGGAACCGCTTCGATAATGAACAACCATTGCCAACCCGCAAGCGATCCCCAGTGCGAGGTGTGCCCCAAAATCCAGCCTGAGAGAGGCCCTCCGACGATCCCTGAGATGGGAATCGCGGTAATGAACAACGCGATAATCTTCGCGCGCCTGCCAGAGGGATACCACCGTGTCAGGTACAGGATGATTCCAGGATAAAAACCAGCCTCCGCTGCACCAAGTAGAAATCTCAGGATGAAAAACTGCGTTGGCGTCCTGACAAACATGAATCCGGCCGAAATTACTGCCCAGATAACCATGATACGCATTAAGGTGAGCCGCGCTCCGAATCGATGAAGCATCAAATTACTCGGCACCTCAAACACGAAGTATCCTACGAAGAATAAACCGGCGCCCAGCCCGTATATCGTCTCGCTAAATCCGAGATCCTGAAGCATCTGCAACTTCGCAAATCCAATATTGACTCGATCAAGAAATGCGGCGACATAACACAACATGAGGAATGGCAGCAAGCGCAGCGTGACGCGGCGGTATAGCGGCTCCAACACGACATTGGACTGCGGCCGTTGAGGCTCGTTTAAAGCTGGTGCGCTCATTTCCGGTTCTCCATTCGACGTTTCTCTCTTTCACATACACTGTATCCTTGCCCGAGTGATAGGCAATAATCGAACAAATTTGAATTTGGTGAAAGACTGGAGCTATCATGAGAATCGCCCTGGAACAGCTGGAAACCTTGGTCTGGGTAGCCCGCCTCGGGAGCTTTCGCGCTGCTGCGCGCCAGCAGCACGTCTCTCAGCCAACCATATCGGCGCGAATCGCTGAACTCGAAAGAATCCTGGAGATGAGGATCTTCGAGCGTACCAGGCATAAGGTGGAGATCACCCTGCGGGGGCGGGACATCCTGGAGCGGGCACAGATCATTCTGAGGGCGACAGAAGAACTACTCGCAGCCGGCCAAAAAAGCGACCCAATGAGAGGCGTGTTACGACTCGGTGCAAACGAGTCGACGGCGATGGTCTGCCTGACAGAATTACTCGGATACCTCCGCGAGCAATACCCCACACTGCGTGTCGAATTGACAGTCGATGTAGGCTCGACCCTTAGCGCGAAGCTCAACGCAAAAGAGTTAGACGTCGCGATCCTCACTGACCCTCACTCGACGAGCGCAGTGAATGATGTTGTGCTTGGTGAGGCCGAGCTCGAATGGCTCGCATGCGTGAAGTTTCTGAATGGACGTCAAGGTCTTACAGCGCGAGAGTTGAGAGCTTTACCGATTGTCACCATAGCCCCTCCTTCGACGCTGTTCGAAGCGGCGCAGCAGTGGTTCAGCTCCGAGTCGCTTAGCTTCGACAACTATGCCTCGTGTAACTCGCTTGCAATGATGACACAACTGGTCAGAGCAGGAAACGCGGTCGCCATACTTCCACCCACGGTGTTAAAAACCGAAATCGACAACGGGTCTGTGGCCGTCATCAGCACTTCGTCGCATTTCGTGCGTCCGAGATTTTATATGTCTTATATAAGAGAGTGTGAGAGCCACGAGATTCGGCTTTTCGTCGAAAGCACAAAAAAAATATTGTTATCAAACAAGTTGATTAAATAGATAAAAACAGTAATTTTAATGAAAAAACTTTATCCACTAAAATATCAAACGATAATTTTAACCAAGATTTTCTCCTCGCTCAAGAGTGACGACCGAGATAATATTGGAATTTAAAATCTCGTATTTGGAACCCCGCTTCCGGGGAATATTCTATGCCGGTCATTCGACATTCTCTGCCTGGCAAAAGCTGAAACTCCGCTAATCGTCGCGTGTGCCTGGTGCGGGTATTTGGATGCTCTGCGAGTGGCACGCATTCTTAAGAAGGCGATCAATCGCAAAAGTTCAAACTTCAGGTCCAGCGGACTAAGGGTGCCCTCGCAGTCGGGCAATGCGTGAGCGCATTATCGTCGACCATACGTGGCGACCCATATCCGCGAGAAGAGTTCTACGTCTCCACGTCGCTGCCACTTCCCACCGACGTGCTTCCCCGCTCGCCGTCACTACAAGAGTGCCGCTAACGAAGAAGATCACTAGCTTCAGACAAATGAGTACAGCCGCGGCTGCGCTGAACTCACTGGGACGGGCGCATTGCCTTCCTCGCAAACGCCCGTCTCCCATGCATGCTCAAGTGCGCGTGATCTCCGGCAGTGGCTCGATCGGCGGGCGACCCGATCACCCACGCTTCGTAGTCTGTGTACACCTGCGGGCTCGGCGGGTACCCCCACAGTGCATCCCCGGACGCGATCCGCATCGCCAGATAGTGCTCGATATCGTCCTGCTTTTCACAGATGTCCGCCATCTCGACGGCAAGATTCGCAGGCACCGCTGTCAGACCGTCTGCATCACCGACGATCACGTCGCCAGGGTACACCGCCACACCCGCACAACCGAAGGGCACCTACAGATCGGCGACACAATTCCGAGAACGTGTCACGCTTGGTGCGCATGACGGTTCTGGTGCAAATACGTAAGCGGGTTGAGAAAATTCATATGAGTAGGATGCCTTATCAATCAAACAGGACCGCATTCCATACGACGGCCGCAGCGGCATCCTTGCGGCCGAGCTTCGCGAGATCGAACTGCCCCTTGCGAATGCGATGTGTCAACTCGATGCCTGAAATCGTGGTCGCGGCGCTCCTGAATCGCTTGAATCCAAGCATCACGTTCGTTCTGGACTTGATGTTGCGATGATCCTGCTCGATCACGTTGTTTAGGTATTTTGAGGAGCGGACTTTCGTGCCTTCAGGCAGCAGACCATCGGTCTTCCCTTCGCGCACCGCGCGGTGCGAGGCTGCATAGCCGTCGAGCGTGATACTCTCCGGCGGATGGCCCTGATGCCTGATGGCCTTGCTGAAAAAGACTTTGGCCGCAGCCACGTCGCGTCGGGCTCTGGGCATGAAGTCCAACGTCTGGCGAGCCCGATCCACCGCGTGGTACAGGTAGACCCACCTGCCGCGAATCTTCAGGTAGGTCTCGTCGACACGCCAGGGGCGACCCGTCTGTGTAGCAAAGCGGTTCCAGCGTTTGACGAACTCGGGCGTATAACGCTTCACCCAGCGCAAAATCGTCGTGTGAACCAGCGACAATCCTTCTTATCATAACATTAGCATTCTTGCATCAAACTCGAATGCATGAAAACCTGCCTCACCCCCCCCTGCCCCAACTTTCGCTGAAGCGGTGGGTTTTCCCGATGCCAGTGAATTCGCGATCCTCAACTCCAGCGAGATGAAAGCGCAGCGTGTCGGTCCATGCGTTTTCCTATCAAGATAGGAGGACTGCTTAGCTAAACACCCAAATTCGCTCTTGAGGGAGCGTGTTCCTACGCACCGTGGTCTGCCCTTCCCCACCGATGAGCGGAACTTTTCCGATGGGCTTGTGCGGTTCCGCGGGTCATACGGCGGATAGTCGGTCTCGGTCAATACCAGTCGCTCTCCCTCATCATCGCATGGCTGTTCAAGCAACGTTTCCGCGCCAGAAAGAGTCTTCACGGTCGTGATGATAGTATCCGGCAGGCTACCCAGCGCTCAAATTTTCCGGTACCCGCATCACCTTAATAGTCGCGGCGCCAGTCGCGACGATCTCCGACACGACGCTCAATTCTGCCTGCACAAACAGCAGCGTGCCGGTCTGCCGCACGATACGCGAACGCGCCACGATGAACGTACCGGGCCGGACGGCCGCGACGAAATGCGTATCGAGTTGCACCGTCACGCACGGCTGCCGCCCCGTTGCTTCCCACGCCGCCGTGCTCACCGACTGATCGAGCAGGCTCGCGATCATGCCGCCGTGGATCATGCCCGCCGGATTCACATGCTCGCGCGTGACGAACACGCCAAACACATAGCGCTCCGCTTCGCGCCGGCTCCACAACGGCCCGACGAGCCCCATGAAGCCGTTTCGCGCATGCTCGCGCCAGCCCGCTTCGCTCAGCCGTTGCGTGTCGATCGCGTCGCTCATGCGCTTCTCTCCACGATCGATGCTGCGATATCGGCCGCCGCCGCCCGTAGATCGTGGCCGAGTGCGGCAACGCGCTCTGCATTCAGTTGTGTCGCAATGCCGACCGCCGCCAGTCCGTATGCCATGCGCCCCGCCGGGTTAAGCACCGGCGCCGCGACCACCGTGACGCCCGCAATGTAGTTGCCACGATCGACGCCGTAGCCATGCTCGCGCGTCGCTTCGACGTCTTTCATCCAGGCGTCCAGCGACGGCGCGTTTTGCCAGTGCAGAGCAGCGAATCCTGCTTCGAGTTCGGTCGCGCTGTAGCCGCCGAACGCCGCAACGCAGCGGCCCGTCGCGCTGATCAGTGCCGGGAACCGGCTACCCAGTTCGACGTGCAGACTGATGGACAACTCGTAACGCGACAACGCCTTCACGACCATGTGCCGCAGTCCGCTCGCCTCGACACCCATTGTGCGCACGCCATAACGCGAGGCAAGTTCGTCCAGATGCGGCTGCGCGAGCTGACTGAAGCCACCGCTCTTCAGCGCGCTGCGCGCGAGCGCCAGCATGCCCGCGCCAATCGCATAACGTTTGGTCGCCCGATCCACCTTCACCAATTCTTCGTCAACCAGCACGCGCAGGATGTGCAACGCCGTGCTTGGCACCATCTCCAGCTGATCAGCGACCGCTTTGACACCGAGCGGCTCTTCGCTCTCGCCGAGCAGCCGCAAGATCGCGATGGCGCGGCTGACCGCGGGCACCGGGCGCACTCGCGGGCCGTCGCCGGCTTTCCCGCCCTCGTCGCTGGAATGTGTTCGATCGTTCATGCCTGTTCTCCTTTTTACTTTTGTCTATAGACAAAAGCATAACGTATTTGACAAAAGCGCGTGAGCTTTCTACAGTGTCTCCTAACGAACGACATAACGAACCGGAGACAACGCAGATGACCAAGTTGACGGCATACACGTCCTATGCCGATGCACAACAGCATTTCAGCGTCGACAAGTTATGGGAGTTGGTGGATGGCGACGCTTCGCAGCTTAATATTGCGCACGAATGCGTGGACCGCCACGCGGCAAGCGGCCGCCCCGCCGTCATCGTCGCTCACGCCGACGGTCACGACGAAATCCTCAGTTTCGCCGAGCTTTCACGTACCTCATCGCAAGTCGCGCATTATCTCCGGGAACAGGGCGTCCAGCCAGGCGAGCGCATCGGCGTGATGCTCGACCCGTCGCTTTCTTTTTACGCTTGTCTTTTTGGAGTCCTGAAGGCTGGCGCGATTGCGGTGCCGCTTTTCACACTATTCGGTCCCGATGGCCTCAAACTGCGGGTCGAGGACTGCCAGGCGCGGATGCTGTTCACGAATGAACAGAAGGCGCCGGTGGCGGCGTCGGTACCGGGTCTTTCCACGGTAGTCGCCGACGATGCCTGGCTGCAAGCTATCGCGCACTATCCTGATCGTTTCGACTGTGCCTCGCATAGCGACGATCTTGCGATCTTCCAGTACACATCGGGTACGACGCGCGAATTGCCCGACGCGGTACACCATACGCACCGTGCACTCGTGATGGTGCTTCGCGCGGCGCTCTACGGTACCGGTGTGCGGCCCGGGGAAACGTTCTTCTGCCCGTCTTCGCCGGCGTGGGGGCACGGACTGTGGCACGGCACGCTCGCGCCGCTCGCACTCGGCGCAACGATCGGTGCCTACTCCGGCAAGTTCGCTCCCGAGCGGCTCTTGCGCGCGCTCTCCGAGCATCGCTTCGACAATATGTCGGCTGCCGCCACGCACTACCGGATGATCCGCAACTCCGGCGTCGCGCATCAATTCGACTACGCACTCTCCAAGCTGTCGTTCACAGGCGAGCCAATCGATAGCGACACGATGGAGTTCGTGCAACGCACGTTCGGCTGCATGGTCTGCAGTATGTATGGCACGACCGAAATCGGTGTGATTCTGGTCAGCTATCCGGGCGCGCCGGACTTTGCCGTGCGGCCCGGCTCGCTCGGCAAGGCCGTGCCCGGCGTGCGCGTCGAAGTGCAGGACGCCAACGGCGTGCCATGCGCACCCGACGTGACCGGCGAACTCGCGGTATGGCGGCGCGGCGCCTGGATTCCAACCAAGGATCTCGGCCGTGTCGACGCCGATGGCTACTTCTATCATCTCGGCCGCGCCGACGACGTGATCATCTCCGCCGGCTGGACCATCAGCGCGGTCGAAGTCGAAGACGCGGTCCTCAAGCATCCCGACGTACGCGAAGCGGCGGCGATTGGAGCACCCGATGCTTTGCGCGGGCATGTTGTCAAGGTGCTGGTCGTTACGCAGCGCGATGGCGACGATACGTTTATCAAAGAAATTCAGGATTACGTAAGACAAAAGCTGAGCCAGCACGAATATCCGCGCATCGTGGAGTTCGTCGACGAACTGCCCCGTAATCCGGCCGGCAAGATCAATCGCAAAGTGCTGCGCGAACGCGAGCGTCAAGCCGCGGCCAGCACCGCTTGATGCAGTCCCCCCAACAACACGTAGACACACCTCGCCAATCAGGAGAAGACGCATGGCCGAAGATCAGCTGATGTTCCCCAAAATCACCGAGCAGGGTCTCGAAGACCTCACGCGGCGCATCGGCGTGAAGGTTGGACCGACGGTCGAGCCGTGGTGCTATGAAGCCACGCGCGACAACATTCGCCACTACGCGCACGGCATCGGCGACGACAACCCGCTGTGGTGCGATCCCGAATACGCGGCACAGACGCAATACGGCGGCCTCATCGCCTTGCCGAGCTTCCTGTTCACCACGAGCCGCATCATCTCCGGTTACGTGGGCGGTCTGCCCGGCGTGCACGCGATGTGGTCGGGCGCCGACTGGAACTGGCACAAGGCGGTCCACCGGAACGACACCATCACCACCGAAGCGCGCCTCAAGGATCTGATTGAGCACGACACACGCTTCGCGGGCCGCGCGGTCCAGCAGATCTATCACGTCGACTTCTACAACCAGGACGGCGATCTGGTCGCCGACGCGGATAGCTGGTGTTTTCGCACCGAGCGCGACCATGCGCGCGAGAAAGGCACCAAGTACACTGAGGTCAAGTCGCGCGCGCCGCGGCTGTACTCCGAGCGTGAACTGGCCGAGGCGTATGAACTGTACCGGCACGAACCGGTGCGCGGCGCGCAAAAACGCTACTGGGAAGACGTCGCCGAGGGCGAGGAACTGCCGGTCATGCTGAAGGGGCCAATGACGGTCACCGGCTTCATCGCTTATGCCCAAGGCTGGGGCGGGTTGTATATCCGTGCGAACAAGCTTGCCTGGCAACTGGTCGATGCGCATCCGGGCGCGGGCATCAAGAACCGCTTCGGCATTCCCGACTGCCCGGAGCGCGTGCACTGGGAAGAGGAGTTCGCGCTGCGCGTCGGTGCGCCGGGCGCCTATGACTACGGTCCCGAACGCTGCTCCTGGCTCACGCATCACATGACGAACTGGATGGGCGACGCCGGCTTCCTGCGGCGTGCGCACTGCAAGATCCGCCGCCACAATCCCGCTGGCGACATGCTGTTCATCACGGGCAAGGTGCTGCGCAAGTATGTCGAGAACGGCCGGCATCTGGTCGAAATCGAGCAGGAAGCGCGCAACCAGGACAAAGAGCTTTCCGTGCTCGGCGGCGGCGTGGTCGAGTTGCCGTCGCGCGGCTGAGCGCGTCCAGAAGTGCGTGGCAGTACCGAGGGCCGGGCACAACGGCCCCTGTCGAACATCAAGACTGGAGACATTGGATGAGTGATTCGTCGGACGCGCCGTATGCCTCAGGCAGTACGCCATCGGGGGCGTTGCACGGGTTGAAGGTCGTCGATCTTTCGCGTGTGCTCGCCGGTCCGTATGCGGCGCAAATACTCGCCGATCACGGCTCGGACGTGCTGAAGGTCGAGCCGCCGCAAGGCGATGAAACCCGTGAGCTGGGCCCGCCCTTCGTTGGCGACAGTGCCGCGTATTTTCACGGCTTGAACCGCAACAAGCGCGCCATCGCGCTTGACCTTTCAAACGCGGCCGGTCGCGAAGTGTTGCTGCGCCTGCTTGCCGACGCCGACGTACTAATCGAGAACTTCTTGCCCGGCACCATGCAGAAGTGGGGCCTCGACTATCACAGAGTCCTCGCGGAGCGATTTCCGAAGCTGATTTATTGCCGCATCTCCGGCTTCGGCGCAAGCGGTCCGCTCGCGTCGATGCCCGGCTACGACGCGGTCCTGCAGGCGTTCTGCGGACTGATGAGCGTGAACGGCCACGCGGCATCGGGCGCGACACGCATCGGCATTCCGATCGTCGATACCGCGGTGGGACTGTCTTCGGTGATCGGCATCCTGCTCGCGCTCGCCGAGCGTCATCGCTCGGGGCAAGGGCAGCTCGTTGACACGTCGTTGTTCGAAACCGCGCTGAGTCTGCTGCATCCCCACCCCGCCAACTGGTTCGCGTCCGGCGCAACGCCGAAACTGACTGGCAACGCGCACCCGAACATCTCGCCGTACGACACCTTTACCGCCGCCGACTGCGACGTGTTCATCGGCGTCGTCAACGACGGCGCGTTCCGGCGCTTCTGCGACGTGATCGGCCATCGCGAATTGATCGACGATGCGCGCTTCGCGACGAATCCGCTACGCGTGACGAACCGCGCCGCGTTGCGCGAGGCGCTCGAACCTATTCTGCGCAACTTCAACGGCACACCACTGTGCGCACGCCTGACCGAAGCGGGCGTGTCCGCATCGCGAATCCAGTCGATTGCCGACGTACTCACGCATGCGCAAACGCGAGCGCGCGACATGGTGGTCGAACTGCCGGACTATCGCGGCGTCGGCATTCCCGTCAAGCTGTCGCGCACGCCCGGTTCGGTTCGCAGCGCGCCACCGGCGTTCGCCGCGCATACCGAAAACGTGCTGCGCGACGTGGGCTACTCGGCACGCGACATCGATCAATTGCTGTCCTCCGGCGTCACGCCGACCACGCGTCGCCACAAGCGCTAAGCCGATCCGCCGACGCGCACCTGCCGTTTTGCCGTTTCACGAACGATAACGACGCCGCCCACGAGGCGGCCGCACGGAGACGAAAATGACTGACAACCCTACGGCTGTCACGCGGATGACGCGTGACGACCGGCGTGTTCTGTTCGCGTCGTCGCTTGGCGCGGTATTCGAGGCATATGACTTCTATCTCGCGGGTTCGCTCGCGACGATCATCAGCAAGCAGTTCTTTGCCGGCGTCAATCCCGCCGCCGCGTTTGTCTTCACTCTGCTCAGCTTTGCGGCAGGTTTCGCGGTGCGGCCGTTCGGCTCGATTGTGTTCGGCCGGATCGGCGACAAGGTCGGACGCAAATATACGTTCCTGTTCACGATTTCTGTGATGGGCCTCTCGACGTTCATCATCGGCCTGTTGCCCAATTTCAATCAGATCGGTATCGCAGCGCCCATCCTGTTCATTGTGTTGCGCTTGCTGCAAGGACTGTCGCTAGGCGGTGAATACAGCGGTGCCGCCACTTACGTAGCAGAACACGCACCCGACGCGAAACGCGGTGCATGGACCGCGTGGATCCAGACACCCGCCACACTGAGCCTGCTGCTCTCGCTGATCGTGATACTCGGTGTGCGTTTCGCAGTCGGCGACGCCGCATTTGCCGACTGGGGCTGGCGCGTGCCGTTTCTCAGTTCCGCGATCCTGCTCGCGGCATCCGTCTGGATTCGCCTGAAGCTGCACGAGTCACCGGTATTCAGCCGCATGAAGGCGCAAAACCGCGGCTCGCGCGCGCCGCTGACCGAGGCTTTCGGGCAGTGGCGCAATTTGCGGCTGGCGCTGATCGCGCTGTTCGGGCTGGTCGCGGGCCAGGCTGTCGTGCTCTATACCGGCCAGTTCTATGCGCTCTTCTTCCTCACGCAGACGCTTAAGGTCGACATCATGACGGCCAACCTGCTGATCGGCATTGCGCTCATCATCTGCACACCATTCTTCATCGTCTTCGGCGCACTATCCGACCGTGTCGGCCGCAAGCCAGTCATCATGATCGGGTTGCTGGTGGCGGCGTGCGCGTATTTCCCGCTATTCAGGGGGCTCACGCACTTCGTGAATCCCGCGCTCGAAGCCGCACTCGACCACGCACCGATCCAGGTCGTCGCGGACCCGGCCGACTGCTCGTTCCAGTTCAATCCGACGGGCACCGCATACTACGTCACGTCGTGCGACGTCGCGAAGCAGGCACTCGCGAAGGCCGGCCTCAGCTATGTAAACACACCCGCTCCGGCGGGCACCATCGCGTCGGTGCGTATCGGCTCGGTCGAGGTACCCGGCTATCGCGCAACGGATGCGAGCGCCAAGGCCGACGAGACACGCTTCAGCGCCGCGCTCGTCCAGGCGCTGACACAAGCCGGCTATCCGCAGCGGGCCGATCCCGCGCAGATCAACTGGCCGATGGCGCTCGTGATCCTGATCGCGCTGGGCCTGCTTATCACCGCCACCTATGGCCCGGTCGCCGCCGTGCTGGCCGAGATGTTCCCGACGCGCATCCGCTACACCGCTGTCTCGCTGCCGTACAACATCGGCAATGGCTGGTTTGGCGGCTTCCTGCCGGCAATGGCGTTCGCCATCGTCGCCGCGCGGGGCGACATCTACGCGGGGCTCTGGTATCCGGTCACGATCATCATCATGACCTTCGTGGTTGGCGTGTTCCTGCTGCCGGAGACGAAGGGCGTGAGCCTCGAAAGCGATCCCGCACCTGCGCCCGCTCCGCTCGGCGCAGGTGGCCTCGAACCGATGCACGCAAGCGCGTCCGCAAAGAACATGGACGCGTGATCAGGAAGGCATATTCCCGAAATCGCGCTTCTGAATGATAAATATTTCGCATGACGAAATAAAAGCATAATAGAATGGAGACAGCCATGAAAAAACTGATAGCCAGGACAGCTTCCTTTGGAGGTTTCCTGTGCGTCGGCATGTTGTCACAGGCGGCGCTTGCACAGTCGTCGGTGACCATTTACGGGATCATTGATCAGGGCATCAACTACATCAGCAACGCACAGGCGCTGAACTCAGCGGGCGCACGGGTGGGTAAAACGCAGTGGACGACGAGCAGCACCGTGATGGCCGGCAACCAGCTCGGCTTTCTCGGCACCGAGGATCTCGGCGGCGGCTACAAGGCGATCTTCCGGATTGAAACCGGCTTCGATATCGGCACCGGGAAACTCCAAGAAGGAGGCACATTCTTTGGCCGCCAGGCCTATCTGGGCATGACGACGCCTTATGGATCGGTGACGTTCGGCCGCCAGTACGACTCCGTGGTGGATTTCCTGCGGCCGCTTTCAGCGGCAACCGTGGGTGGGGGTGGGACCTTCACCGCGCACGGCAACGACATCGACAACTTCGCGAACACCTACCGCACCAACAATGCGGTCAAATACATGAGCCCTACGTGGCGAGGCCTCACCGTCGGCGGTATGTACAGCTTCGGCGGCGTCGCGGGATCCATGACGCGCAACAGCATCTATTCGTTCGGCGCCTCGTATGGTGCAGGACCGTACAAGGTCGCGGCGGCCTATTTGAAGGTGCACGACCCGAACCAGTCGTTCTTCGGCAACAATACGTTGAGTTCGGCAACCGGCAACAACGCCGGCACGGTGACCGGCGTTCAGTCGAACCCGGTATACAGCGGCTTTGCGTCGGCCAGCACGTATCAGGTGATCGGAGCCGGCGCGCAGTACGGCACGAGCAGCTTGATTGTCGGCGCGAACTATTCGAACGTGCGGTTCGGCGACCTCGGCGATCCGAATTCGGGCACGCTGTCCATAACGAATCCGCTCGGCTATCACGGCACAGCGGTGTTCAACAGCTATGCCGCGTACGTGCGTTATCTGCCGAAACCATACATCGTCTTGACCGGCGCGTATGACTTTCTGACCGGTGGTGCGATAGACGGCAAACCACCCGCCCATTACAACCAGTTCAACGCAGCCGCGCATTACCTCCTGTCGAAACGGACAGATTTGTATGCCCTCGCAACGTATGTGATCGCGAGCGGCACCGATTCGACGAACCAACCCGCGGTGGCTTCGATCCTGACGGTGACGCCGTCTAACAACGCGCATCAGTTGATATTGCGGCTCGGCCTCATGCATTTCTTCTGAGCTCTGCGGTTCTGCTTGGCCGGACCGCCCGGCGCGCAAGCAAAGCATCCGAGCATGGCGTTCCTTGACTCCGCAAATCACGATGGCAATCAGACCAGGCGGAGCAAGCGCAGGGAGTACAGGACTTTTGCCTCCCGCTGGTACCGGCTGAATTCGCTCCGCCCATGATCGCGCCGACTTGTTTGTCAATTGGCGCCGTCTTATCCCCCTGCCGTCGGGGCTCTTGAAGCACATAAGATGCCTGATAATCACAACATCAGAAATATTCGCTTAAACTCCATCTTCAAAGAACGCGTCCCGACGCTCTCCCCTCCGAACATGGCCTTGCTCGGTGAACTCGTACGCCACCCACAGACAGACATCGAACTTCCGGTGTTGGACAGCGCCGGTTATTCGACATTGATACCCATCGCTGACAATTGGTGGCTGCCCCGTTGCCAGTGTCCGTTTCCTACACGACGGAGTAAGCGTCATGCTTACCATTTCGCGGTGTCTTGTCAGCACGCGTGCTGACGCACTGGTCGTACTTTTCTTGGGTGTAACCGGTACGGGCGCCGCTGAGCGGCTCGAAGATTCCGAAGCAGCGTTGCAGAGTATGGACTACACCGCAGTAGCGGCGCGTTGGAGCATGAGGCGCGGCTTTCGCAGGCGGCGGATTCGATGTGCGAGGCGACGAACGCCTCCACATCGGGCGACAGCCCGGAATCCGCAGCGGATGCCGACGCAGGAGCTGCAACAACAGAGCAGACGCCTGAGCCAGCGCGGGAGCGCGAGCCGCCTCAAGAACAGTTACGCCGTGGTTGATCGGCTAGAAGTTCATCCCGCAACGTTTCATACGCACGCTGGGTTGTGGGGCCGCTAGGCACAGCCGCTGCCACCATTCCCTCGAATAACGTCCAACCACGCTCCGCCCCGATTCGACGAGCGGCCCAGAGAGGGCCACTAAACATTTGCATTGCGTCTGGGTGTTCGCCAGCGTGGAAGTAGCTGCGCTCGCTAAAAGAGCCGATGCTGGTTGGCATCGGCCCAAAGGTGTTCGTCTCAGTCGCCAGTGAAGCAGAAAAGATTCGCATGGGTGTTTAATGAAAGCAGATACGACAGATACCCGTAGATTCTGTGCCTTGGATGAAGCCAACGAGGTGTTACAGGGAAACCACTTGCGGAAGACGCTTCGCCTTGCTCACCACCACGAAATCAACAATTTCTCAAAGTCAGCAGGCCAATTTCTCCGTCCCTTTCATGCCCGGTCAACCTCATCTCATACCTTTTTCGCCGGACTTCCTCGCCGACCTGGGATGTCGGCGAGTGGCGTTTTGAGCAAAAATTAGAGCTCTGTTGGAAACCCAGGCAGCGTACTTTTCACTGCGGTTATCGGAACAGAAAAAGAACCTGCTCTAAACCGCACCGACAAGCGCAGGGACCGCACTGTGCCAGCGACGCTCGCGAGAGCGGTCCGAACTCCACCCCGCGAATCTCATTCCCACGATAGCGGTTACGTACGGGACTGCCGAAAACAGCCCGATAGATAGTACGTCCGTGACGCCGCCCGCCTTCAGAATGGTGGGCAGCCAAAAATTCAGCGTATAGATTCCGCATATGACGCAAAAATAGGCGGCCGACATCAAATAAATCCTCGGGTCACCTGCAACGCTCAAGAACGAGGGGTGCTTGGGCACCGGAGGCTTAACTTCTTCCAGGATGATCTCTCGCTCGCTTGCCGACAACCACTTAGCCGTTTGTGGGCGGTCTGCTAGCGTTAGCCAGACGACTGCGGCTAGACCAATGCACGGAAGCCCCTCAAATAGGAACATCCACTGCCACCCAGACAATCCCCACACGCCATGCAATGACGTCATCAGTGCAGCGGACATCCTCAAGACGGTCCGCAGCGTAGACGTTTGCACCACGACTCGCGAAGGCGCGGACGATGCCCTCTCCAAGCCCTCGCGCCGCCCCAGCAACCAGAACACTCTTGCCCTCAAAATTCAAGCTCATTTTTAGCAACTCCATTGGAAACCATCGATTGTTATGTTCTGACCAGTCATGTAGAGGTGCTTTTCACATGCCAGGTAAGCAACGAAACTCGCTACGTCCTCCGGCGTGCCAAGGCGCCCTAGCGCAACACCTGAAGTCAACTCAGCCTCCCTATGCCCCAAATTCTCCTTGAGCAAGTCCGTCGCAATTACTCCTGGTGATACCGCGTTTACGAGCACCTTCGGTGAAAGCTCCTTCGCTAGCGAACGCGTCATACCAAGAATTCCAGCCTTCGCCGTCGCGTAGGCATGCTTACTGACAGCCCGCGTAACACCTCCCGATGTTGCGCTGACCGAAGCAATGTTAATAATTCGCCCTCCTTCGCTCTGTCCAAGCATCTGATGTGCAGTAGCATGAACGTAGTTAAAGCAGCTCTTAAGATTTACAGCTATCGACCTATCGAATTCTGCTTCGGAAATTTCAAGGATGCTTTTCGGCGCCGAAACACCTGCGTTGTTAACGAGGACATCAATTCGACCCCAAGTGCCAACTAGCTCCCCGGAAATCTTAGATGCGGCGTGGAAATCCGAAACATCAGCAACGAATACCTCCGTGACTGCCGGCAATTTCTCGAGCAGCCTTCGCAACTTGTCTTCCGCTTTCACCGTGGCGAGCCGGGCATTAAAGTTGTCCGGCAGAGCGGGCCGAACGTAGCGCGTCATCAGCCAGTCCATCAGGTCGCGAACGCGTTGGGGCGCGATCTTGACTTCGCAGGGTGGAATCTGCATCACCCATGACCGGTCGCCTCGCACCGGACTTCAAGACGATTGCCGAGTTCAGGCGCAGCAACAGCGCCGGTATTCGCAACGTATGCCAGCGCTTCGCGGTGATATGCCGTGACCTGAAGCTCTTCACGCAAGCGGCCGTCGCCATCGACGGCAGCAAGTTCAAGGCGGTCAACAGCCGCGACAACAACTTTACGCCCAACAAGATTGCAAGGCGTCAGGAACAGATCGAGAAAAGTATTCAGCGCTATCTGGATGCCCTGGAGACGGCTGATCGCACGCAAACGGCCGAGGTGGAAGCGAAAACCGAACGGCTACGAGAAAAGATCGCGACGCTGCGTGAGCAGATGCGCGATCTGGATCGTGCCGCAGAACTGTTGAATGATTTACCGGGCAAACAGGTCTCGCTGACCGATCCTGACTCGCGCTCGATGATGTCGCAAGCCAAGGGCACAGGCGTGGTGGGCTACAACGTTCAGGTGGCTGTCGATACGAAGCATCACCTCATCGTGACCCATGAAGTTGCGAACGTCGGCGGTGACCACGCTCAGCTAAGTCCGATGGCAAAGGCCGCACGCGATGCGATGGGCAAGAAGACAATCAGGGCACTGGCTGATCGCGGGTACTTCAGTGCTCCGGAAATCAAGGCGTGCGATGACGCGGGTATTGCTGACCTTACCCCGCCGAGTACACCATTCGTAAGTTAGTGGGCTCGCCGCTTTTCGGTTGATGCAGTTGCCGGAATTGGTCCGGCGCCAGTTGCCCGAGGGCACTATGCGGACGCACGGAGTTGTAGT
>NZ_JAAGPN010000336.1:0-7210 GCF_017104805.1 Paraburkholderia sp. Ac-20347
GCCGCCCGCATGGCTGGCGCGCGCCGCAGGCGCGTCCGCGCCCGGCGCGCACGCGTTGCCCGCGGCGTAAGTCGACGTATCCATCCTTCCCCCGTTGAGGAACCGGTTCCCGCCTGGTTCCTTGCTCTGCGCCGGTTGAATCGGTGGCCTTCTCGCGTCGGAAAGCGGGACCCCGAATTCGTTCGGCGCAGCGTAACGAAATTTACATCCGGTAACAACCTGACTGAGACTCTGCCAGGCATTCCGAAATGGCCGATGTTGCGCCGCGATAATATCCCAAAAAAAGAAAAGATACAGTCGGGAAAGGCTTTAGCGGCAAAACCTGAGAGCCGGCATGAAGTTCGGCCCGTCTGCGTTTTCTCGATTTCTGTCAGAAAAACACTGACAAGAAAGCTACGCGAAATCGGCGAAAAATGTAACCGTCCGGGCAGTTTATGCGCGATGTTGTTGCGTGCAAACCGCGAAAAAAAACCGGAGCGCGAGGCTCCGGTTTTTTGGCGAGGCGTGGTGCGGCTTTTCGCCGCCGCCGGCGTGGAAATCAGCCGACGAATGCCTTTTCGATCACGTAGTGACCCGGCTCGTTGTTGCTGCCTTCCTTGAGGCCGGCCTTTTCGAGCAGTTCGACCGTGTCGCGCAGCATGTGCGTGCTGCCGCAGAGCATGATGCGGTCGCGCTCGGGCGTGAACGCCGGCAGGTCGAGGTCGGCGAACAGCTTGCCGGTGTCGATCAGTTCGGTAATACGGCCGCGGTTGTCGAACACTTCGCGCGTGACGGTCGGGTAGTAGACCAGCTTTTCGCGGACGATTTCGCCCAGGTATTCGTGCTCGCGCAGCTCTTCGGTGATGAACTCCTTGTACGCGAGCTCATCGACGAAACGGCAGGTATGCGTGAGGACGATCTTGTCGAAGCGGTCGTAAATGTCCGGATCCTTGATGATCGACATGAACGGCGCGAGGCCCGTGCCGGTCGACAGCATCCACAGCACCTTGCCGGGCAGCAGGTTGTCGGCCACCAGCGTGCCGACGGGCTTCTTGCCGATCAGCACCTTGTCGCCGACCTTCAGATGCTGCAGGCGCGACGTGAGCGGGCCGTCCGGCACCTTGATGCTCAGGAATTCGAGGTGTTCCTCGTAGTTCGCGCTCGCCAGCGAATAGGCGCGCATCAGCGGCTTGCCGTCCACTTCGAGGCCGACCATCGTGAACTGGCCGTTGTCGAAACGCAGGGCCTGGTCGCGCGTGCAGGTGAAGCTGAAAAGCGTGTCGGTCCAGTGATGGACGCTCAGAACGGTTTCTTCGGTGTGTTTGCTCATGGTTCCTGATGATGCGAAACGAGGTCCGCCGGACGGGGCGTTCCTTCCGGCCGCATGACGATGCATGACTGGCCCGGTATGACGATGCGCGGCGCGCGGCTCTGACATCCGGTGGCTACGTGGCTTTTCACGCGTTGACCGTGCCGCTGCGAGCCCGCAGCCTCGATGCGAACGAGGCGCAATCCGCCATTTTACCGCGTGCGCGCCTCATGGGCGGCGCCGCGCTGCAAGGGGAGGGAAGCTCGCGTGAGCCGAGGCATCGTGCTGGCGCCCGTACGCGCCTGGCGTAACGGGTAGCGCTGGCTGACGGCCGGCTGAAAACGGCTGGCGCTGGCTGGCGTCGGCCGGGCCGTGACCGGGCTGGGTACTCCGGGCCGCATGCGGCCCCGATTGCGTCCGGTTCAGCCCGATTTCGATCCGATTTCGCTCAGAGCGACTCGAATCCGGCCGTCCTGCCCGTTCCACCAGGGAGCGGGCGTGCTTGCCGCGAGCGGCGCGCGTCGCGAACGAGGCGCGCCTGCGAATGTTCGCCCCAGATGATACCGGAACGTCTGACAGGCCGCACCATTGACCCTGACGGCGGGGCAGATTCGCGGCGCTCGAACAACGCTTGAAACTGCTGAGGATGCCTCAGCAGACGCTGGGCGGCGTTGGCAGACGTGGAGCGGATGTCGGCGTGTCAGCGGTCGGCGGCGAGCTTGGCGGCGAGGCCGATCAGCGCCGTGCCGCAGAACGCGTCGATCGGACGGCGCAGGCGCTTGTAGCCGCGCTGCGTGCGTTGATCGGCGAACAGGAGCGCGAGGCCCGCGTGCCAGCCGAACGACATCCCCGCCACCAGCGCGAGCGCCGCGCCGTAGAACCACGTCGGCGGATGCGCGGGAAAGACGGCCGCGAACACGCTGGTCCAGAACACGCACGACTTCGGGTTGGTCAGGCAGGTGAGAAAGCCCGCGCGCCAGGTGCGGATCCACGCGCGGCGGTCGGGCGGCGGCAGCGCTTCGACGGGCGCGCTGGGCGCGGCGCTCTGCGATTCGTTGTCGCGGCGCATGCCCGAGCGCAGCAGCTTGATGCCGAACCACAGCAGATACAGCGCGCCGCCGATGCGCACGCCCTGATACAGCCAGTCGATGTGCTGGAGCACGGCGGCGAAGCCGAGCATTGCGAGCGCGGCCCAGAGCGTCGAGCCCGTGCCGACGCCGAACGCCGACGCAATGCCGAGACCGCGCCGTCCGGCGAGCGAGAGTTGCGTCACCATGAAGAAGTTCGGGCCCGGACTGATGAGCGCGAACAGGTAGACGACGGCGATCTGGAGCAGGGTGGCGAGGTGATGCACGCGGAGCCTCGGAGCAGGGAAAACGCGCCATCGAGGCGCGCGACGCGACATATTAACGCGCTTGCTTCGCAGACCCTGGGAGTTTTTCGGAAGGCGAGGCCGCCGCCGCCCACCGCCTGCCGCGTCACTCCAGCCGCAGCCGCGCCATATAAGGAAGGTGGTCGGAGAGCCAGGCCGTTTCCTGCGGCGGCGTGATCAGCTCGACGGGCTGCAGGCCGCGCACGAACATCTTGTCGAGCGCGAGCGCGGGTGAGAACGCCGGGAAGGTGCGGGCGGGCTCGCCGAGCAGCGTCGCCACTTCCTGCAGGCCGTGTTCGGCGAACAGCGGCACCGAGTCGTTGCGCCAGTCGTTGAAATCGCCCGCGAGCACTAGCGGGCCTTGCGGCGCTTCCTTGGCGATCCAGTGGGCGATCCAGTGCATCTGCTTGAGGCGCGCGCTGCGGGTGAGCGCGAGGTGCGCGCACAGCAGCGTCACCTGCTGGCCCGCCACGCTCGCGCGCGCCACCAGCAGGCCGCGCCGCTCGAAGCGATGCGCGGAGATGTCCCAGCGTCCGCCCAGATCGAGCGGATGCGGCGACAGAATGGCGTTGCCGTGCCGCCAGGACGGCTTGAACACGTTCGGCCCGAGAGCGATCTGCAATTCGAGCGCGTGGGCGATTTCGGTGGCCTGGCATTGCCACACGTCTTCGAGCGGATCGCCGAGCGGCGCGCCGAAGGTCGACGAAAGCACCGGCTGCGGCAGACGCCGCGCCATCGCTTCCTGAAGGAACCAGGCGTCGGCGTGGGTCGACTGCACCCAGCGCCGCATGGCCTGCCAGGCCTGAAAGCCAAGCGGTGAGCGGCCCTTGTGCAGGTTCCAGCTCACCGCGACGAAGTCCCCGGCGTGGGCCGGATCCATGTCGATGAGAGGTTGTTCGAGATTTCGCATGCGTGTGTTGCTACGGGTTTTGACGCGGGGTGGACGGCGGCGGCCGGTGGGCCGCGCTCCGGTTCGTGGACGACCGGTGCGCCGTCAGGGCCCCGCGGCGGGCGGCGCGAGGTTCGCGCGCACCCGGTAGACGAGCTTGGGATCGTGATCGACGATCGTCCAGGTCACCCACTGGCCGGCGGGCACGTTCAGGCCCGGATGACTCGCGCTCACCTGACGCGGCTGCGGCGGCAGCTTGCAGCCGTCGGTCGTTTTCGGCGCGACGGGGTTTTCCAGCGTTTCCTGGGCGTCGATGGCGAGAATCGTGCTGTCGGCGCTGGCTTGAAGCGGCGACACCGTGATCGTGCGCTGCAGGTCGATGCTGCCCGCGGGCTGATTCTTGCAGCCCACGTCGTGCGTGACGACCTTGTGATGCGTGTCCGTGCGCGCCTGGCCGACCGTGGTCGAGCCCTCGAAGCTGTCGATCTTCTGGCCGTCGCTGTCGACTTCCAGCGTCCAGTTGACGACGCCTTGCGGCGCGAGCGGCGAAGCCGGCGCGGACGTGCCGGATGCTGTAACAGCGGCGGCCGCCGCCGAAGCTGCCGTGGGCGCGGGATTCGTCACCGTGATCGACGCGGCCGCGGGCGGCGCGGTTTCCTGCGCCTGCGCGCTCGCAGCCAGCGCGCAGGCGGCGACGAGTGCGGTGCTCAGGGCGGTCTTCCATAACGTCATCTCGACAGGCTCCATGCTTGGCAGGGTTCGTTATGACCTTTGATCCTATACCGGGTTCGCAAACGCCGCGTTCGCGGCCGCCGGACGGCGGCCTGGTCGGATCGCAGCGAGCGTGGAAACCCGACGAAAACCCCTTTGTTTTCAAGATGTGGGGACGACCTCGCCCGGTTTCCATCGCGTACGGCGAGAAAACTGTTACAGCAAATGTAATGCCGCACCGCGCCGCGTGCGCGTTAAATCGATTCGACCCCACGAAACGCGTGCCGCAAAGCCGCGCGGCGCGCCCGCGTCA
Source organism: Paraburkholderia sp. Ac-20347 (assembly GCF_017104805.1). Classification (NCBI taxonomy): domain Bacteria; kingdom Pseudomonadati; phylum Pseudomonadota; class Betaproteobacteria; order Burkholderiales; family Burkholderiaceae; genus Paraburkholderia; species Paraburkholderia sp. Ac-20347. The sequence continues at coordinate 4,574 of NZ_JAAGPN010000336.1, forward strand.
CGCGTGTACGCCAGCGCGCCTTCGCCCCGCACTCGCGCCGGATGCTTCCCGATGCGCGGCGTACAATTTTTGAAGGATGCCGGAGCGAGCGGGAGGCGAGCGCAGCGTCATGGACCAGATCGAATGTGTGGTGATCGGCGCGGGCGTGGTCGGCCTCGCCGTGGCGCGCGCGCTGGCGGCGCGCGGCCGCGAAGTGATCGTGCTCGAAGCCGCCGACGCGATCGGCACCAGCACCAGCTCGCGCAACAGCGAGGTCATCCACGCGGGCCTCTACTATCCGCGCGGCTCGCTGAAGGCGACGCTCTGCGTGCGCGGCCGCGAGATGTTGTACGACTATTGCGCCGAGCGTCACGTCGCGCACGCGCGCTGCGGCAAGCTGCTGGTCGCCACCGCGCCCGCGCAGATCGCGCAACTGGATGCGATCCTCGCGCGCGGCAAGGAAAACGGCGTGTTCGACCTCACGCGCATCAGCGGCGCGGAGGCGCTCGCGCTCGAACCGGCGCTCGAATGCGTGGCGGCGGTGTATTCGCCGCAGACCGGCATCGTCGACAGCCATCAATTGATGCTCGCGCTGCAAGGCGACGCCGAGCGCGACGGCGCGGTGGTCGCGCTCAAGTCGCCGGTCGAATCGATCGACGCGAGCGCGAACGGCTTCGTGATCCGCACCGGTGGCGACGCGCCGACCGAAATCCGCGCGGCCTCGCTCGTCAACAGCGCGGGGCTGCAGGCGACGCGGCTCGCCAAACGCATTCGCGGACTCGATCCGCGTCACATTCCGCCGCTCTATCTCGCGCGCGGCAATTACTTCAGCGTGACCGGGCGCGTGCCGTTTTCGCGGCTCATTTATCCGATGCCGAACGAAGCGGGGCTGGGCGTGCATCTCACGCTCGATCTCGGCGGCCAGGCGCGTTTCGGTCCGGACGTGGAGTGGATCGAGTCGATCGATTACGACGTCGATCCGCGTCGCGCCGACGCCTTTTACGCGCAGATCCGCAGCTACTGGCCCGCGCTGCCCGACGGCGCGCTGCAGCCTGCGTATGCGGGCATTCGTCCGAAACTCTCGGGACCGGGCGAACCGGCCGCCGACTTCGTGATTCAGGGCCGCGCCTCGCACGGCGTGCGCGGGCTCGTGAATCTCTTCGGTATCGAGTCGCCTGGACTCACGGCGTCGCTCGCGATTGCGCAGCGCGTCTGCGAGATGGCCGGGCCGGGTTGAACGTGCGTGCGCGTCGTGATGACGCGCTTCTCTTATCTCCGGAATTGCAGGCTCACGCGGCGAGGCATCGTTGCTATGCTTCTCGCGCGCCGTCGTCAGAACGGTGTTGCCCACAATACTGGAGTAAGTCCCATGAAATCGTCCCGCCGCAGCTTTCTGATCACGAGCCTTGGCGTCGCCACGACCGTTGCGCTGTCGCGCCAGGCCTTCGCCGATGCCCCGAAGGCGTCCGAAGCCGATCCCACGTCCCAGGCGCTCGGCTACAAGCTCGACGCCGCCAAGGTCGACAAGGCCAAATTCGCGAAGTACGCCGCCGGCCAGGACTGCAGCAACTGCACGTTCTATCAGGGCAAGGCCACCGATGCGTTCGCGCCGTGCCCGATGTTCGGCGGCAAGCAGGTCGCGGGCAAGGGCTGGTGCAGCGCGTATAACAAGAAGGCGTAAGCGCCTCTCGCGGCACACGCCGCACTCAGCCTGAAAGCGGCGCGCGAGTCTAGACGCGCGCCATCAGCAGAGGCGGACGCCTGCCGAACCACGGCCGCGCCGCCTCCAGTTGCGCGGCGAGACGCAGCAGCAACGCGTCGTGATTCTCGCGCGCCGCGAACTGCACGCCGATCGGCAGGCCGCGCGCATTCCACGCGAGCGGCACCGTCATCGCCGGCTGACGGGTCATGTTGAAGATCTCGGTGCAGCCCGCCCACGCGAACGCCTTGTTCGCGGCTTCCGTCAGCAGTTTTCTCATCAACGCTTCGACCGGCATCGCGGTGACGGCGCGCATCTGCAGGCGCTCCGACTGCGTCGGTTTCAGCTCGCCGATTTTCACGGGCGGCGCCGCGAGCGTCGCGCACAGGATCACGTCGAAGCGTTTCATCAGATCGTCGAAGCGCGCCGTCACGCGCTGCTGCTCGGCGAGCGCGGCGGGCAGTTCGCGCTCGCCGAACTTGCGGCCGATGTGCGCCATCGCCCACGTCGGGATTTCGAAGTCCTGGCGGCGCGGCTTGTTGCCCGTGATGGTGTCGGCGTTCAGCACGTACTGCTCGGCGACGACCGACCAGATCATCAGGAACGCTTCGCGCGTGGCCGTGAAATCCATGCCCAGTTCGATCGGCTCGACGATATGGCCGAGCGAGGTCAGCAGCTTCGCGGTGTCGTCGAGGGCATCGCGCACGTCGGGCGAGAGCGCGTCGGCGAACAGCGGATCGGTGATATAGGCGATCGCCAGCGGCTTGCCGCCGTCGAGCGGCGCGCGCGCGGCCGCGAGAAAGCTGCCCGGCGCGCCGGGCGCGAGGCCGGGATCGCCCGCGAGCAGATCGAGCATCAGCGCGCTGTCACGCACGCTGCGCGATATCGCGAGATCGACGCCCAGTTCGCCCGGCGGACGCGGCAGGTCCGAGGTCGGCTGGTTGCCGCGCGAGGGCTTG
>NZ_JAAGPN010000337.1:0-7099 GCF_017104805.1 Paraburkholderia sp. Ac-20347
ACGCTGGCACAGCGAGAGCACCCACGCGGCGCGCCCGGCCTCCTGCGGCTCGGCCGCCTGCGCGAGCGCGAAGGTTTCGAGCACGTGCGGCAGCGCGCCGTCGAGGAGCGTCTGCGGGCTGGCCGTCCACTTGACCTCGAACTGCGCCGAGGTGGCCGTCGCGCTCACATTCAGCGCGATCTGCGCGCCCGCCTCGCTGGTTTCCGCCGCGAACACCAGCATGAGCCAGAGCGACTGGGCGAGGCGCTCGCGGTCGGCTTCGAAGCTCGCCGCCGCCGGATCGACGGCCGCGCCGTGCACCGTGTAGTTCACGCCGCGCGCGTCGCCGAGCGAGGCGCGCGCGTCGTTGACGGCTTCGTCGACGAGCGTGTCGAGCGCGAACGGTCCGCGTTCGATCGCGAGCTTGCGCGTTTCGGCGCGAGTCGTATCGACGAGCGTTTCGAGCAGATGCACCTGCTGCTCGACGCCCGTGCGGATGCCCGACAGCGCGCGCTGCGCGGCGGCGTCGGCCGTGTCGATCTTGCGTTCGAGCACGTAGGCCCAGCTATGAATTGCGTTCAGTGGGCTGCGCAAATCGTGCGACACACGCGAGAGCACGTGGTCGCGCATGAAGCGCGCGGCTTCGGCGCACAGACGTGCCGTGCGTTCAGTACGGGTTTGTGAAGTCGACGCCATCGGATTCCTCTTCTATCGCCCGCTGCGGGCGGGCCGTCCCATTCCGGTACGGCCAGGCCCCATTATAGGCAGGCAGCGGCGCGCCGGAAGCCGCGCATGCGCCATGCCCGAAGCGGCATGATCGCTGTGCGGCTTGCAACGCGACTCGCGGCGCGGCTCGCGACGTTGCCCGTCGCTATCGCCCGCGCTCTCTGCGCAACCTGCAAACCGCCTACAATACCGTTTTTACCCTTTCCGATTCAGGAGTCTTTCATGTCTATCGTGACCACCGCATCCGGCCTCAAGTACGAGGACCTGACCGAAGGCACCGGCGCAGAAGCCACCGCCGGCCAGACCGTCAGCGTGCACTACACCGGCTGGCTGACGGACGGCCAGAAGTTCGATTCGAGCAAGGACCGCAACGACCCGTTCGCCTTCGTGCTGGGCGGCGGCATGGTCATCAAGGGCTGGGACGAAGGCGTCCAGGGCATGAAGGTCGGCGGCGTGCGCAAGCTCACGATCCCGCCGCAACTCGGCTACGGCGTGCGCGGCGCGGGCGGCGTGATTCCGCCGAACGCCACGCTCGTGTTCGAAGTGGAACTGCTCGACGTCTAAGCACGTCGGCTTCGCGCGCCCACGTTTCGCCACGATGAATCCGCATCATCATTCGCCCGTTACCGCGCCCGGCGTCGAGCTGCGCCGGTACGGGGCCATCGAGGAAACCGATTTGCACGACTTTCACCAGATCGTGCTCGGCCTCGACGGTTCGATGGAGATGACCGTGGGCGGCGTGGGCGAGCGCATCGACCCGTGCTCCGCGTGGCTGATTCCGGCCGGCGCGCGGCACGACTATGCGGGCATCGGCGAAAACCGCCAGCTCGTGCTCGATTTGCCCGCGGCCTCGCTCGCGGTGCCCGAGCGTCTGTTCGACACGGCGCGCGCCGTGCGCATCGATCCCGCGCTCGCGGCGCTGGTGCGCCAGATCGCGCAGCGCGCGGTGCTGGCGGGCGCGAGTTATCTGTCTGCGTCGTCGTCGGTCTCGCTGGATACGCCACCGGTTTCCGGATCGTCATCGTCCGGCGACGACTTGCGCGCGCGGCGCTTTCACTGGGACGCATCGGCGCGCCTGTGCGCCGCCGTGCTCTCGCAAACCGGCATCGCCGGCAATAGCGCATTCGACGCCGCAGCAGGCCTCGACTTCGCGCGCATCGACCGCTGGCTGCGCGCGCATCTCGCGCAGCCGCTACGTATCGCCGATCTCGCCGCGCATTGCGGCTTCGGCATGCGGCGCTTTCATCAGTTGTTTATCGAGGCATTCGGCGAGACGCCGCATCGCTATCTGCAACGGCTGCGTCTGGACACGGCCGTCACGCTGCTCGCCGATCCGCGCCATTCGCTCACCGACATCGCGCTCGAAGTGGGTTTCGGCGATCAGAGCGCCTTCACGCACGCGTTCACGCGGCGCTTCGGGCTCGCGCCCGGACAGTGGCGCGCGCTGCCGCACTGAGCGGCACGCGCTTCATCCACGGCAGCCCCCCTTCACTCGAAGCGATATTCCCACTGCGCCTGCGCGCCTACCGCGAGACGGTTGCCCGCGCCCGCCAGCACCGTCGCGTTCTGGCCGAACGTGAGGCCACCGTCCACGCGCGCATCCACGCGGAAGGTCTGCAAGGTGTCGAGCGGCTCGGCGGGCCACTGCGCATCGCGCTCGCCGCTTAGCTGATCGATCGTCGTAATCGGGCAGCGCGCGCACGGCTTCACGAAACGCAGCACCGCGGCTTCGCCGCCGTCTTCGTCTTCGATCGACAGCGTGTCGATGAAATCCTCGTCGAACGCCTCGCCACCGTCGACCACGATGTTCGGACGAAAGCGGCTCATCGGCAGCGCGGGCGCGCCCTTGGCCGCGAGCCGCGCGTTGAGTTCCGCCAGCGACGACTCGCTCGTCACGAGAATCGGAAAACCGTCGGCGAACTGTGTGGGCGCGTCCTGCTCGAGCGTCCACTTCTTGCTCGCGAGACGCGTGACGTCGTGCGCGAAACGCACGAGCCGCACCGGCACGCCGAGCGCGCGCGTGAACCAGTGCGCGGCTTCGTCGCCTTCGTCGAGCGCCTCGAAGGTGTCGCCCCAGACCGTCGCCCGCACGCGCGCCTCGTCGCCGCGCGGCGCGAACGGCAAGTGCAGGCCGCCGCTCGCGCCGTCCATCGAGAGATGCACGCCGTCCTGCGCGAACACCGGCACGATGCGCGCCATCGACGCGTATTCGCGCTGCGAAACGAAGCGGCCGTTCGCGTCGACGACCATCCAGTGACGGTCCCACGCGAGGCCCTGCGTTTCGAGCTGCGCGTGATCGAGCGCGATCGCGCCGCACGACTTCACGGGATACACGAACAACGCGCGGATGACGGTCATGACGCGCTCACTGTCCGAGGCCGCGTGCGAGATCGCCGCGCACGTCCTGCGGATCTTCGAGGCCGACGGCCAGACGGATCAGCCCTTCGGTGATGCCCGCCGCCGCGCGCGCTTCCGGCGAGATGCGGCCGTGCGTGGTGGTCGCCGGATGCGTGATGGTCGTGCGCGTATCGCCGAGATTGCCGGTGATCGAGCACACCTTGGTGTTGTCGATCACGCGCCATGCGTTCGCGCGCTGCTCCTCGGGCGTGTCGCCCTTCACTTCGAACGAGACGATCGCGCCGCCCGCCTTCTGCTGGCGCATCGCCAGTTCATGCTGCGGATGCGAGGCGAGGCCCGGATAGTAGACGCGCTTGACCGACGGATGCGCCTCGAGCCAGCGCGCGATTTCGAGCGCGTTGGCCGACTGCTTTTCCACGCGCAGCGAGAGCGTTTCCATGCCCTTGAGCAGCACCCACGCGTTGAACGCGGAAAGCGTCGGGCCCGCGCTGCGCACGAACGGGAACACCTTCTCCATGATGAACTGCTTCGAGCCCACCAGCGCGCCGCCGAGCACGCGGCCCTGGCCGTCGAGGAACTTGGTGGCCGAGTGCATCACCACGTCGGCGCCGAGCTTGAGCGGCTGTTGCAGCGCCGGGCTGCAGAAACAGTTGTCGACGACGAACAGCGCGCCCGCTTCCTTCGCGATCTTGCTGACGGCCGTGATGTCGGCGACTTCGGTCAGCGGATTCGACGGCGTTTCGAGGAAGAACATCTTCGTCTCGGGACGCACGGCGTTCTTCCACGCGTCGAGATCGGTCGGATCGACGAAGGTCGTCGTGATGCCGAACTTGCTGAAGATCTGCGAGAACATGCCGAGCGTCGAGCCGAAGATGCTCTGCGAGCTGACGATGTGATCGCCCTGCTGCAGCGCGGACATCACCACCGACATGATCGCGGCCATGCCCGAAGCCGTGGCCATGCAGGCCTCGCCGCCTTCGAGCGCGGCCAGGCGGTCCTGGAACATGGTGACGGTCGGGTTCGTGAAGCGCGCGTAGGTGTAGCCCGTTTCCGAGTTCTTGAAGCGCTCGGCGGCCTCGGCGGCGCTGCCGAAACAGAAGCTCGACGTGAGGTAGAGCGCTTCCGAATGTTCGTTGAACTCGCTGCGCAGCGTGCCCGAGCGAACTGCCAGCGTGTCGAAGTTGAGGTTGTCGTCCATGTTCGTGTTTTCCGTAGCCAGAACCGTGTTTCAGGTCTGCGCGCGGCGCGCGCAAACGCAAAAAAGCCCGCTTTGCGTCGGCAGAAGCGGGCTTTTTGGGAATTCGGGGGCGCTGTAGCAAATGAGCGGCGGCCAATGCTGCACCGTTCGCTTTAGCTGTTTTGGGTTGCCCCGCGTCCGCAAGCTGAGATCAAATCGACGCAAGCCCACATGCTAACACGGGAAACGCGTGGGCGTTTCCCGTCGCGCAACTCATTCGACCGACAGTTGCAGATGCAATTGCGAGCGCGAGCCGCCATCCTGCGCGTCGCTCGCGGCGTCGCGGTCGGATTGCGCCTGCGGCGCGAGGCGCGCCGTTTCGATGTTGTCGAGATAGGCGCTCGTGATGTCGCCGGTGACGTACTCGCCGTCGAAGCACGATGCCTCGAATTCCTCGATCTCGGGATTGATGTCGCGCACGGCCTGCTTGAGCGATTCCACGTCCTGATACACGAGGTAATCCGCGCCGATGATGCGCGCCACTTCTTCGTCCGTGCGGCCATGCGCGACGAGCTCGCCGCGCGTGGGCATGTCGATGCCGTAGACGTTCGGGAATTTCACCGGCGGCGCCGCCGAGGCGAAGATCACCTTGGTCGCGCCCGCATCGCGCGCCATCTGCACGATTTCCTGCGAGGTCGTGCCGCGCACGATCGAGTCGTCGATGATCAGGACATTCTTGCCCTTGAACTCGATGCCCATCGCGTTGAGCTTCTGGCGCACCGACTTCTTGCGCATCGCCTGGCCCGGCATGATGAAGGTGCGGCCCACGTAGCGGTTCTTGAAGAAGCCTTCGCGGTATTCCACGCCGAGCTTGTTCGCCACCTGCATCGCGGCGGGGCGCGACGAATCGGGAATCGGCATCACGACGTCGATCTTCACGTCGGGCAGTTCGCGCTGGATCTTCTCCGCGAGATAGTCGCCCATGCGCAGACGCGCGTTGTAGACCGGCACGCCGTCGAGCACCGAATCCGGACGCGCGAGGTACACGAGTTCGAAGATGCAGGGGTTGAGCTTCGGCTTCTCGGCGCATTGCTGCGAATGCAGGTTGCCGTCGAAATCGATGAAGACCGCTTCGCCCGGCTCAACGTCGCGCACGAATTCGAAACCGATGCCTTCGAGCGCCACCGACTCGGACGCCACCATCCATTCCGTGCCTTCCGGCGTTTCGATCTTGCCGATGCACAGCGGACGGATGCCGAACGGGTCGCGGAACGCCAGCAGGCCGTAGCCCGCGATCAGCGAAACGATGGCGTACGAGCCGCGCACGCGGCGATGCACGCCCGAGACCGCCTTGAAGAGCGCGGCCGGGTCGAGTTGCAGACCGGTGGTCGCGAGCTGCACTTCGTGCGCGAGCACGTTGAGCATCACTTCGGTGTCGGAGTTCGTGTTCACGTGGCGGCGATCCACGCGGAACATCTCTTCCTTCAACTGTTGCCAGTTCGTGAGATTGCCGTTGTGGGCGAGGATCAGGCCGAACGGCGCGTTCACGTAGAACGGCTGGGCCTCTTCTTCGCTCGACGCCGAGCCGGCCGTCGGGTAACGCACCTGGCCGATGCCGCAGGTGCCGGGCAGGCTACGCATGTTGCGCGTGCGGAACACGTCGCGCACCATGCCGTTGGCCTTATGCAGGTGGAACGTGCTGCCGTTCGCGGTGGCAATGCCGGCCGCGTCCTGACCGCGATGCTGCAGGAGCAGCAGCGCGTCATAGAGGAGCTGGTTGACGGGAGAGCGGGAAACTACGCCTACGATGCCGCACATGGCAGGTCCTTCAAAAAAGCGAAATCGGTAACAGCTCGCGAACAGTCGGATCGCGGCGGCCGGTCGAGTCCGGCCGGGTGCCGCGAGGCAGCGCCGCCTGACAACCCCGGGCCCTGTCACACACCGATCAGCTGATGATCAGACGTGAACGTAGGCCGCGAGCGTATCGGGCAACATGGGTTTCAGTTCGTGCACGCCCTGCACGGCATAAGGCCGCAGCAGCGCGTTGCGCCAGAAGTCCTGCTGGGGCAGCTCGGTCAGTCCGCCAAGGACGACGAGAATCAGCACCAGCACGACGCCTCGCGCGAGGCCGAACAGCAACCCGAGCGAACGGTCCACGCCGGACAGTCCGCTGACCTGCACCAACCGGCCGAGCAACGCGTTCGCCACGCCGGCCACGAGCACCACGCCGATCACGATCAGCGCGAAGGCGATCAGCCACTGGGTGAGCGCCTGACCCGGCAAATGCGCCGGAATCCAGGGCACCACGCGGTCCACGTAGCGACACGCCACGATAAACGCCGCGATCCAGCCGATCAGGCCAAAAATTTCGCCGATGAATCCCCGCCACGCACCGCGCAGCGCGGACAAACCGATCACCGCCATTACAGCGTAGTCGAATGCCGTGAACATCGGCGGCTTATTCCGCGTTCGCGTTCGAACCGGCCGTCAGACCCGCGCCGCGCACTTTCGCGATCGCCTCCGTGGCGGCCGCGCGGTCGGCGAACGGGCCGGCGCGCAGCAGCGTGCGCGTCGTGCCGTCGGCATCCTTGCGTTGTTCGGTATATGCGGGTACACCCGCGGCTTTCAACTTCGTGACCCATTTATTCGCGGCCGCGTCGCTGCTGAACGCGCCGAGTTGCACCGCGAAACGCGCGCCAGGCGGCGCGGCGGGCGCGCCGGAATCGTCGCTGCCGGCGGCGGTTTTGGCGCTGCCGGTTGCGTTGCCGGTCGCGCTGTTGGCTGCGGATTGTGCGGTGGATTGCGCGGGCTTCGCAGCCGGCTTTGGCTGCGCTTGTGCGGTTTGCTGCTGAGCTTGCG